>CAZBTB010000262.1:0-2728 GCA_964494605.1 uncultured Lachnospiraceae bacterium | reverse complement strand
GTGGCGAGCCTCGTCCTTAGCCATCTCGTGAACGGTGTCGTGGATAGCGTCGAGGCCGAGCTCTTTTGCGCGCTTAGCAAGTTCGAGCTTGCCTTTGCAAGCGCCGCCCTCTGCCATATAACGCAGCTCGAGGTTTTTCTTCGTGGAATCGGTAACGACGTCGCCGAGAAGCTCCGCAAACTTAGCTGCATGCTCTGCCTCTTCGAAAGCGTAACGCTTATAAGCCTCGGCAACCTCGGGATAACCCTCGCGCTCAGCTACGCGCGCCATAGCAAGGTACATACCCACTTCGGTGCACTCGCCCAGGAAGTTCTCGTTTAAGCCCTTCATGATTTCGGCGTCGTCCACTCTTCCGTCGCCTACGTGATGCTCGCAAGCCCAAGCCTCTTTACCTGCGGGAACGGCTTCGAACTTCTTCGCGCCACACTGCGGGCATTTATCCACGCCGTCCTCTACTACGCAACCGCAAACCAAACATCTTTTCATAATCCTTGTTCCTCCATTGTAATTTTTTTATTGAAACGCATTATAGCGGTTTCACCGTGATTGTTTACTGCCGCACTCGGGGCAGACTCCGTACAAAACAAGCTTTTCGCTGTCCACCGAATAACCCATTTTCTCCACCTCGTGCTCTAAAGAAGTCGCAACGAACAGGTCGGTAATCTTTCCGCAGCGCTTGCAAATAAAATGCGCGTGGTGTCTTGTGTCCGCATCGTAGTGAATACGGTTATCCGTAGTTTCGAGCGTATGAACAAGCCCGCACTCCACAAGCTTTTTAAGGTTGCGGTAAACCGTGGCAACGCCTACGTCGGGGAGCTTTTCTCTCACCGCCGCAACAAGCGCGTCGACGTCGGGGTGTTCTTTCGTGTTTAACAGCGTCTCGTAAATTATCTCGCGCTGTACCGAATACCTGCCCGCATCCTTATAAACTTGTCCGTGGGTCGTGTTCATTCCGATAATAATTGATAACGATTATCATTATCAATTATATGATAACAAAATATACAAAATTTGTCAAGCAAAAAATAAAAAGTTTCTGAAAATAAATAAGGTTTGCACCTGATTTGTCGTCGTCGCATTTTTGCTTCCGCAAGCGGGCAAAAATACTCCTCGGATAAAAATCCGAACAAATCATTAAAAAGTCCGAACAAAACAGTATTGCAAAATCATCGTCGATATGTTACACTTATAGTATCAAAAAATTGCCCGCATAAAGCGGGTCGGAGGAAAATATGTTTACGTTAACACCGCCAATGGGATGGAACACCTGGAACACTTTCGGTCACGACATCAACGAAAAACTGATTCGCGAAGCTGCCGACAAAATCGTCGAGCTTAAGTTAGACAAGCTCGGCTACAATTACGTCGTTATCGACGACTGCTGGTCAAAAAAAGTGAGAGACAAGGACGGAAGGCTTGTTCCCGACGACGAAAAATTTCCGTCGGGCATGAAAGCGCTTGCCGATTACATACATTCGAAAGGGCTTAAGTTCGGTATGTATTCGTGCGCCGGAACACTTACCTGCGCGGGCTATCCGTCGAGCTACGGCTACGAGTTTATCGACGCAAAGACGTTCGCCGAGTGGGGCGTTGACTTTTTAAAGTACGACTTCTGCTTTAAGCCCGAGCACGTTGCCGGCAAACAGCTTTACCGCAGAATGGGTTTGGCGCTTGCAAACTGCGGACGCGATATTCTTTTCAGCGCGTGCAGCTGGGGCGTGGAAAACACCTGGGACTGGATTCGTTCGACGGGCGCGGGAATGTGGCGTTCGACGGGCGACATCGTAGACACATGGGAATCGATAAAAAAGCTAATAGTACAGCAGATCGATGTTGACAACAAATACAGCTCGGAGGGTTATTTCCCCTTCGGCGGAATCGGCTGTTTTAACGATATGGATATGCTTATCGTGGGCATGAACGGCAAGGGTCACGTAAGTTTAGGCGGCTGCACCTACGAAGAGTACAAAACACACTTCTCGGCATGGTGCCTGTTCGGGTCGCCCTTAATGCTCGGCTCGGATATCCGCGAAATGGACGAAGAAACCAAGAGCATTATCATGAACGAGGACCTTATAGCAATCAATCAGGACCGCCGCGGCGCTCAACCTTTTATCGGCAACGACGTTTGGATGCAATTTTACAAATACCCCTATGCGCCTGTCGTAGCTCGCTTGCTCGACAACGGAGATATTGCGGTCGGTATATTCAACCTGAGCGACGACGAACGCCGCATGGACTTCAGAGGCGACCAATTCGGGCTTGACCGCTCTACCCGCGTAAGGCTGCTGGCAAAAGACCTGTGGACAAAAGAAGAGTTCGAAATCCACAACTACACTTACGTAACGCGTCTTAAACCCCACACCTGCCAAATTTTCAGAATCAAGGTCGTAAGCGAATAACCGTGGAAACGTGTAAAAAATGCGGCAAACCGCTTGACTATATCGACGTCGGACTAACCAAAAAGCTTATAAACCGCGGTGCGACCGAGTTTATGTGTAAATCGTGTTTAGCCAAAGAGTTCGGCGTAACCGAAAAACTGCTCGACGAAAAAGTCGAACAGTTCAGGGCATCGGGCTGTGTTTTATTTATAGAAAAGTAATTGTTACCTTGTTACGACCGTTACCTTGTTACGACCGTTACCTTGTTACGACCGTTACCTTGTTACGACCATTACCTTGTTACGACCGTTACCTTGTTACGACCATTACCTTGTTACGACCGTTAC
>CAZBTB010000261.1:0-2734 GCA_964494605.1 uncultured Lachnospiraceae bacterium | reverse complement strand
CGTACTGCCCTTAACCGTTTCCGAGCGGCTTATGACCGAAACCGAGCTCAAAGAGGGCAACAAAATCGCGCTGTCGGGGCAGTTCCGCAGCTACAATAAGCTTGAAAACGAGCGGAGCAAGCTCATGCTGACCATATTCGTCCGCGACTTTCTCCCTTACGACGAGGACGAGCCTAACCCCAACACCGCCGAGCTTAACGGCTATATATGCAAGCCGCCCGTGTACCGCACGACGCCCTTCAACCGCGAGATATGCGACGTATTACTCGCCGTCAACCGCGGTTACAATAAGTCCGATTACATTCCCTGTATCGCTTGGGGACGAAACGCGCGTTTCGTTAAGAACATAAGCGTAGGACAGAATATTATAATAAGCGGCAGAATCCAAAGCCGCAACTACAACAAAAAACTCCCCGACGATACGGTAGAGGTCAGAACGGCTTACGAGCTGTCCGTCGGTAAAATAACCTTCGACCGTGCCGCCGAAGAAACCGCTTGCGCGTATCCGACCGACGAAGCGGAATAAAATTGTAAATCCCCTTATCTTAGGAGAAGGGGATTTTATTTATCCATATTATCTGTAAGTCCCAGAATATAGTCTGCCGAAATATCCAAAACTGCGCAAAGTCGTGCGAAAGTATCTAATTTAGGCAGTTTTTTTGTTGTAGTATACTGAGTAATCATTTCGGGGGATACGCCTGTTTTTTCTCCGATTTCCTTGGTCGTCATTCCCGAATTTTTAATTTCTTCTCTTAGTCTTTCTTTAATCAGATTGTCCGTATTCATTTTTACCTCCCGTTAAGTAAAATTTTATAACCGTTAGTTAGTTTTTGCTTGACAACTAACCAATGGTTAGTATATAATGATAAGGCAATAAGCGATAATTTATTCCTGATTGCACACTAAACAAAAGAGGAGAGAAATATGTTACTTTACAAAACGACTTGTATTCCGTCTGTACCCTATGCTGATGCGACTAAGGACGATTTTCAAAACGGATTGAGTGTAGACACGGCGAATCGGGCGCTTGCGCCTGTGGGCAAGGCAATCGAGGAAGAAGCGCGCGGCGGATGGACTTTACATTCGATTTCGAACTTGCCGCAACATATCAGCAGAAAAAAGACGTTTTTCGAAATGCTATTCGGGTGGATACCTTTTTTAGGTAAGTATATATGTCCGCGTTTAGATGAAGTTTACAAAGGCAAGGAATATCACTTATACGTGCTTGTGTTTGTTAAGGAGTCGTAAATGGCGCTCGAGGACGGAAAATGCCCAAATTGCGGCGGGGCAATAGTGCTTGACGCGACTAAAGAAACCGCGACTTGCAGATATTGCGGCAGCCGGCTTATAATTAAAGAGGCGATAAACCGCACTAGGATTGACGGAATAGCCGATTTCGATACGTTGTTGCTGTCGGCGCAACGGGCGGCTGTTTTGGACGAAGATTACGATAAAGCGCGGCAAATTTACCGTAAGGCGTTAGAGCTCAGACCCGACGATTACCGCGTGCTTTGGGGGATATATCTTTGTGAAATAGACGGAATACTTTGGGCGTATTCTCGTAAAGGCTTTGTGCAGTACCCGGGCGATACTCCCGAAAAAGTGCGCGAAGCGATAAGAAAGTATGCTCTGAGGGCAAAAGAATATGCGCCCGACAACGTTAAGGAATATTACGAAGAGGAAATACGAAAAACCGTCGATGCGTTCCGGCCCCGTCAGACCGTACCGCAGGAGAAAAAGAAGGGTTGTTACGTTGCGACCGCAGTGTACGGCTCGTATGATTGTCCCGATGTTTGGGTTTTGCGTCGTTACCGTGACGAATATTTAAGTCGTAATGTTTTCGGTAGAATATTTATAAAACTGTATTATAAAATCAGTCCGTTAATGATAAGGCTATTCGGTAAAACAAAAGCGTTCAATCGGTTTTTTAAGCGTATGCTTGACCGCAAAACTTTGAAATTGCGAAAAAAAGGTTACTTGGATACACCTTACGTTGACATAGGAAGTGACGAACATGATTTGTAAAATTTGCGGTAAATTGGTTACGGGCAACGGGAAATGTCTGTGTTGCGGCACGCGTGCCGAGGGATTTGAAAGCTTTGCATTACCGACCGACGCGGAGTCGCTCGAGCAGCTAACCGAAACGGGAAATGCTGTTTCTAATTATGATTATGAGCCGTTACCCGCTCCGAAAAAGAAAGAAATAAACGTAGATGCGATTTTTGCGTTTATTATTTCGTTGTATGGATTGTTAATTTACTTGTTGTTATAGGAGAACAGCGTATGTATATTCCTTATGTTATTTATACGGCAATAAGAATAATTCTTGTTTTGATTGCGGGAATATTGGGCTTTGCGTTCGGTAAGCGAGCGCTTGAAAAGGCGGAAGAAATCAAAAACGGCAAAGCTATGGCGATAACCGCTACAATAATAGGCGTTTTGGATTGCATTTTCGTAGCTTTAATGTTTTTATGGGTTTTTGGATTAATTTAAAATATAAAAGGAGCTTGAACAAGCTCCTTTTTTGAATTAGTTTAATACGCTTTTTACACAACCAGGTTGACTAAGCGGCCTTTGATTACGATTACCTTTTTGACGGGTGCGCCGTCGAGGGCTTCGATGATCTTGGGATCGGATAGCGCGGTACGCTCGATTTCCGCGTAGTCGGCGGAAGCTCCGACGACGATTTTGCTCTTTACGCGGCTGTTGATCTGGACTGCAAGCTCGATTTCGT
>CAZBTB010000260.1:0-2741 GCA_964494605.1 uncultured Lachnospiraceae bacterium | reverse complement strand
CTTACGACCCGAAGTCCTTCGAGGACAGAATTTATCAGAATTGGCTGGATAAGAAATATTTCCATGCCGAGCCGAACGCGGACAAAACGCCGTTTACGATTGTGATTCCGCCGCCCAATATCACGGGGCAGCTGCATATCGGTCACGCGCTAGACGACTCTATTCAGGACGCAATAATAAGATATAAGAGAATGAAAGGCTTCGAGACGCTGTGGCTTCCCGGAACCGATCACGCGTCCATTGCAACCGAAGTCAAGATTGTCGAAAAGATGCGTTCGGAGGGACTGAGTAAAGAAAGCCTCGGTCGCGACGGATTCTTAAAACGCGCGTACGAGTGGAAAGAGCAGTACGGCGGCAGAATCATAGAGCAGTTCCAGAAAATGGGTTTTTCCTGCGATTGGGACAGGCTTGCTTTTACCATGGACGAACGCTGCAGTAAAGCCGTTCGCGAGGTTTTCGTCAAGATGTACGACGAAGGGCTCATTTATCAGGGCGACAGAATAATCAACTGGTGTCCCGACTGCTGCACGGCGATTTCGGACGCCGAGGTCGAGTACGAAACCGAGGAAGGACATCTTTGGCATATCAAGTATCCCGAGGCAGGCGGCGACGGATACATAATCGTTGCCACCACGCGCCCCGAAACGCTTTTGGGCGACAGTGCGGTTGCCGTTCACCCGTCGGACAAGCGTTACGCAAGTCTTGTCGGCAAGATGCTGTGCTTGCCGCTTACCGACCGCAAGATTCCCGTCGTTGCCGACAGATACGTCGATAAGGCTTTCGGAACGGGCGCGGTCAAGATCACGCCCGCTCACGACCCCAACGACTTCGAAGTGGGATTAAGACACGATTTGCCCGTTATTCGCGTCATGAACGACGACGCGACCATGAACGAGCTTGCGGGTAAATATGCGGGACTCAGCCGCGAAGAGGCGAGAAATCGGATCGTTGCCGACCTTGACGCGCTCGGACTTCTTGTAAAAACCGAGGTTCACGAGCATAACGTCGGTCATTGCTACCGTTGCCATACCTCGATTGAGCCCATTGTATCCAAGCAGTGGTTCGTGAAAATGGCGGACCTTGCCAAACCCGCGATCAAAGCGGTTTTGGATAAAGAAATCGTTTTCATGCCCAAGCGGTTCGAAAAAATGTACCTGCATTGGATGAACAATATCCGCGACTGGTGTATTTCCCGTCAGCTTTGGTGGGGTCACCGTATTCCCGCATACTACTGCGACGACTGCGGTTACGTTACCGCGTCGAAAGAGGATTTGACCGTTTGTCCCAAGTGCGGCAAACCCATGCGTCAGGACGAAGACGTTCTCGACACTTGGTTTTCGTCTGCGCTCTGGCCGTTCGCAACGCTCGGCTGGCCGGACAAAAATCCCGACCTCGATTATTTCTATCCGACAAACGTGTTAGTCACCGGTTACGACATTATTACGTTCTGGGTGTCGCGCATGATTTTCTCGGGACTTAAGCACATGGGTGAAAAGCCCTTCTCCGAAGTGCTCATTCACGGCATTGTCCGCGACGCGCAAGGGCGCAAGATGAGTAAATCGTTGGGCAACGGCGTCGACCCGCTCGAGCTTATAGACAAGTATGGCGCCGACTCATTACGTTATTCGCTTGTCAACGGCATTTCGGCAGGCGGCGATATCAGATTCTCCGAGGATAAAATGGAGAGCTACCGCAACTTCATGAACAAGATCTGGAACGCCTCGCGTTTCGTGCTCATGAATGCCGAGGGCGTAAAAATCAAGGAAATCGACCAGATCAAAAAGCTCACTTCCGCCGATAAGTGGATTCTTTCCAAGCTAAACACGACGACCCAAACCGTAACCAAGTTCATGGACAAATACGAGGTGGGTCTTGCCGCAAGCGAGCTTTACGAGTTTATTTGGAATCGCTTCTGCGATTGGTACATCGAACTTAGCAAAACCGCGCTGTATTCTGACGACGACGAAAAACGTAGCGATACCGTAAGCGTTCTTGTGTACGTTCTGCGCGAAACGCTTAAGCTCGTTCACCCCATTATTCCGTATATTACCGCCGAAATCTACAATGCGTTGCCCAATAAGGACGCCGAGGATATTATGGTTGCGCCGTACCCGCAGTACGACCGCAAGCGCACTTACCGCGCCGACGTGCTCATCACCGACGCCGTTATGGAATTGATTAAATCCATAAGAAACCTCCGCCGCGAAATGAACGTCAGCCAGAGCAAGCGCACCAAGATCCATATTATTCCCGCCGCCGGCAAGGATAAGATTTTAAAGAAAATGGCAGGTTATATCGAAAAGCTTGCGTTCGGCAACGAAATCGACTTTACCGAGCCTGAGGGCAAAACCGCATCGCTCGTCACCCCGTTGGGTAAGGTCGCAATCCCCATGGGAGATCTAATCGATTTTGACAAGGAACGCGAACGCATCAATGCCGAAATAGCCAAAGTCGACGAGGAAATCGCCAGAGCAGAGGGCAAGCTTAACAACAAAGGCTTTACCGACAAAGCTCCCGCCGCCCTTGTCGAAAAGGAACGCGAAAAGCTTGTTAAGTACCAAGACCTCAAAAAAGGACTTTTAGACAGCCTTAAAAATCTCGACTAGTAAAGTCAAAAAGCCGCAATCGGAAAAAGATTGCGGCTTTTTGTTTTTTGCGGTGGAGCGGAACATCATGCTCACCGAATATTAAAGAGCCTTCCGGTTCAATCAGAAGTTTATGTTTAATCGTGTTGCCATTTA
>CAZBTB010000259.1:0-2744 GCA_964494605.1 uncultured Lachnospiraceae bacterium | reverse complement strand
CATCTCTTTATTCTCTTCGGACTTGTTTTTTATTTCCTCTTTCTCTTCGTCGCTTTCTAAGCCAAGGTCTTTTGCTCCTACCGACTTAAATTCCTTTTCGCCGTAAGTCATAAGCGTTTTTACGACAAACTCGTCGACGTTGTCGGGCATATAGAGAATCTCGAAGCCCTTGTCCTTGAGTAGCTCGGTCTGCGGAAGCTTGGTGATTTTTTCGATACTGTCGCCGCATGCGTAATAAATAAACTTCTGATCCTCTTTCATTCTTCCGACGTACTCGGCTAAAGTGGTAAGCTTTTCTTCGGTGGACGAATGGAACATCAGTAAATCCTTAAGCTCCTCTTTTTTAAGACCGAAATTATTGTAAACTCCGAACTTAAGGCTTAGCCCGAATTCACCGAAAAACTTTTCGTAAGTCTCGCGGTCGGACTCCATAAACTTCTTTAACTCGGATATTATTTTCTTTTCGAGTCCGTTTGCAATCGCCTTGAGCTGACGGTCCTGCTGCAGCATTTCGCGCGAAATATTAAGCGATAAATCTGAGCTGTCCACTACGCCCTTGATAAATCCGAAGCAGTCGGGCAGCAAATCCTCGCACTTGTCCATTATAAGCACGCCGCTCGAGTAAAGCTGCAAGCCTTTTTTATAGTCCTTCTGATAGTAGTCGTAAGGAGTGTGCCCGGGGATAAACAACAGCGCGGTGTAATTGATATTGCCCTCGATGGAAAAGTGGAAAACCTTGGTCGGATCCGTAAAATCATGGAATTTGTTCTTGTAAAAGTCGTTGTACTGCTCAGCCGTTATCTCCGTCTTTTTCTGTTTCCATAACGGAACCATGCTGTTTAGCGTTTCGGACTCGACGTAAGTTTCGTACTCGTCCTTGTCCCCCTCCTTCTTGTCGGGGTTGTCCTTGACGCGCGACTTCGTTACGTCCATAACTATCGGATAGCGGATATAGTCGGAATATTTTTTGACAAGGCTCCTTAAATAATGCTCGTGGAGCAGCTCGTCGAAATCGAAATCCTCGTCCTTATCGCGCAGATACAACGTAATCTCCGTGCCGTTCTTTTCCTTTTTAGCAGGCTTAATGTCATAACCGTCCGCGCCCGCGCTTACCCACATAAACGCCTCTTCCGCGCCGTAAGCCTTACTTAATACTTCTATCTTGTGCGCAACCATGAACGCCGAATAGAATCCCACGCCAAACTGTCCGATAAGATCGCTCTTTTCCTCTTGATTCTTCTTAAACGCAAGCGTGCCCGACTCGGCGATTGTGCCGAGGTTTTTCTCGAGCTCCTCTTTCGTCATGCCGATACCGTTATCCGCTATAGTAAGCGTGCGCGCGTCCTTGTCCGCCTTTATCTCGATCTTAAACGCATTGTCAACATTCCCGTCGGTAAGCGATATAAAGTGCAGCTTGTCGATAGCGTCGCTCGCGTTGGATATCAGCTCGCGTAAGAATATCTCTTTGTTCGTGTAAATCGAATTGATCATAAGGTCGAGTATACGCTTCGATTCGGTCTTGAACTGTTTCATTATTTTCTTTTCCTCCGTTAAACGAATTTTGTCGAATTTAGCAATCATTAGCTTCAATCATTAGCACTCTTTATTTTTGATTGCTAAATTATTATACCGCGTCTTTTCGCCTTTGTCAACGGTTTTTCAGATAAAAATAAAAAATCCCTCTTGATTTACCGAGAGGGATTTTATCGGATTATTTATTTAACCAACAATGTTATTCTGCCTTTGCCCGACTTCGGGGTGCGGTATTTTTCCATTAACCACGGACCGCAGGAATTCGAGCCTATGCCCGCGTTGAAGAAATCGAGGCTCAGGTGCGTACCCGAGGATTTACCGAGCTCCCAATCGTGAGCGGTTTCGGTCAGCTCCTTAGCCGAATACGGGAGCGCGGAGAAGGAGAATTTCTCCTCTGCGCGGAGCGTTGTCGCGCCGTCGGTAATCTCCATAAACTCGGTGTCGAAATGGCTGCCGTTTTCCTGCGGACGAACGTAATGAACCATCATGTCTTTGACTTTTGCCTCGTATACGTCCTTTATTGCGGACAAGTTGCGGTCGACATACGACTCGTTAGATCCCAAACCGTAGTAGCGCACTTTATCAAAGCTCTTGCTTAGCTCGGTAACAAAACCAATACGGGGTGCGAATCTGTTGTCCTTATAAACGTAATCGGCAAATTCGTACTCGATATCGACAGATACCGCGTTGTCGAAGAACTCGTAAGTAAGCGTGTAATCCATTACGGGCACAAGCATTACGGGCGAAATGCTGCCCTTAAAGCGAACGACGTTGTTCGTGATTTCGTAGCTTCTCACTTCGCTCGTCGTTTCAAAAAGACGACATGCGTTCCAATGGAATTTTACGTTTCTGTCGTTGTCGGTAGGTGCGCGCCAAACGTTGAGTTTTAAAGGCGATTTGAGGAGTTCGCCGTTCTTGCCCTCGATAGAAGTCAGTTCTGCGCCTGCCTTATCGAGCGTATATTCGGCGGTCGGCGTGGTGATTCTGATAAACCTGCCCTTATCGGCAAACTTGACGTTTGTCGCCGTCTTATCGGTAAGAACGTTTACGCTGTTAGTTCTTGCCTCACGAGCTATCTCGAAGCCTTTGGGTAAAAGCTCGGTTGCCTTATTTAACGTTACCGACGCAATCGTAACGTGCGCGTTATCGAGCGGCACGGTAACTTCGGCGCGCGGCTTAATGTTAAGCGTGTGTTTCTCGGTGCCGACGAC
>CAZBTB010000258.1:0-2745 GCA_964494605.1 uncultured Lachnospiraceae bacterium | reverse complement strand
AAATAAGGTGAAGGTAGGTATAATTTCATCTTTTTGCAAAGTTGGATATTCCTCCAATAAACTATTCCTTTCTTGGAGCATAATGGAAATCTTATCCTTATTAATGATTGCAAAATTAAACTTTTCCCCTTCTGACAGAAAACCTTCGTATCAAAGCAATAACGCCCTTCAAACAAAGATTTACCCCCAATATTATAAGCGAAACAAAGGCGGCGGCTTCAAGAAGGGTCTGCGCCTCGAATTGGTTGATCATAAGGGAAACAGGCTTTGTATCCGCAACTGCAATATTCGACATTAAATAACATAACTTCCGGAATTTCGACTCATGTTGCGGTATATTAAACAAGGTTTCCGGATAAAAGAAAAGCCCCTTGATATATCAAGGAACTTTACTTGAAACCTATTAACAAACAAAGGTTAATTCTTGATGCGCTTTCTCGCAGCTTCTGCCTTCTTCTTTCTGCGTACGGAAGGCTTCTCGTAATGCTCTTTACGGCGCAAGTCACCCATGATGTTGTCTTTCTGGCACTTTCTCTTAAAACGCTTAAGTGCGCTGTCGAGGGACTCGTTTTCGCCGACTTTGATTGCGGACATGTTTACACCACCTTTGTTCTACGAACTTTAATTGCTTTGTTATTATAATTGAGTTAGAATTTTTTGTCAATCGTTTTGACCGAAATAGCGTAAATTATTTTAAATCGGGAAAATCGAGCGATTGTCCGCCCAAAACGTGCACGTGCAAATGGTGAACGGTTTGCCCTGCATCGTCGCCCTGATTGACGACAAGACGGTAGCCGCCGCTTAAGCCCAGCTCGGGGGCAAGCTCGGACAGCTTTTTCAAGCACTTGGCGAGATTTGCGCCGTCCTCTTCGGTCATATCCGAAAGCAGTTTATAATGCTTTTTGGGTATCATGAGATAATGAAGCTTTGCCTTGGGCTCGATATCGGCAATGATAAACATGAGATTGTCCTCGTAAAACTTTTTCGAGGGGATTTCGCCGCGTTCGATCTTACAAAAAATACAGTCGTTCATAATTGTTCTCCTTTTACTCCTTCACGGAAAATTTGCGTAAGCTTTAATTTAACTAACGAACCTTTGGGTGCGTCGGTATAAACCTTTATGTAATTGGACGTAAATCCTGTGCAATAATCGCCGTCCTTTTCCTCGACGAAAACATCTTGTGTTTTTCCGAGTTGTCCGGCTAAAAACTCCAGTTTTAACTCGTCTGCAACGTCGCGCAATCGCTTTGCCCGTTCGGTCTTGACTTCGTTATCGACTTGCGGCAGTTTTGCCGCGACGGTACCGGGACGCAGGCTGTACGGGAATACGTGCATATCCGAAAACCGCACACGTTTTACCGTTTCGATAGTTTGGGCAAAATCTTCTTCCGACTCGGTAGGAAAGCCTACTATTACGTCGGTAGTTATTCCTGCGTCGGGAAAAACAGATCTAATCAAATCGCACTTTTCGATAAAAAACTCGGAAGTATATTTGCGGTTCATTTTTTTGAGTATATTATCGCATCCGCTTTGCATAGACAAATGAAACGAATCACACCATCCGTTGTCGCGCATAAGCTCAAGCAGTTCTTTTGTAACAACCGTACACTCCAACGAACCGAAACGTTTTCTCGCGTCCACCGCACCCAATGCTTTGATTAAGTCGGTAAGCTCCAGCGAAATGTCTTTACCGTAAGCGGAAACGTTAATGCCCGTAATTACGATTTCGCGAGTGCTCTTAGCTAGCTCTTTCGCCTCGGCAACGATATTGTTTAAGCTTCGCGACCTGCTTCTGCCACGCAAATAGGGAATAATACAGTAAGAGCAAAAATTATTGCAGCCGTCCTGAACTTTTATAAACCCGCGGCTTCGCGTTAGCTCGGCGTGTAGGTCATCTTCGTAGATTTTCGGCAGCTCTTTTACCGAATTTACCTGTACTATGTCTGACATAATACTATCGATTAGCGACATTTTGCCGCTTGTTCCGCTAATTACAATAACATTTGGCTTATTTTTATATTGTTCGGGATTATTTTGACTGCTACATCCGCAAATTAAAACCTTTGCATTTGGATTGAGCTTTAGCACTCTTGCTACCGCCTGGCGGGACTTTTTATCCGCTTCCATGGTAACCGAACATGTATTTATTATATAAACATCGGCAAATTCAAGCGCGTCGGAAGCTTCAAAACCTCGACGCTCAAGCTCTTTTATCATGGATTGACCTTCGTAAGTATTGACCTTACAGCCGAGAGAAAAGACAACAACTTTCATCGTCTCACCCACTCGCCGAGCGCGTACATAAGTACGGAAACCACGGCAACGGATGCTGTGTCCGCACGCAGAATCCGTTCTCCGAGCGTAACGCTTCCGCCCGAAATTGCGCGCAGCTTTTCCGCCTCGATTTTACTGAAGCCGCCCTCTGCCCCTATCACTACGGCAACTTTTCCGCAATCGGTTTTGTTTAAGTGCTCTTTTAAGCTGCTTTGCTCTTCGTGCTCGTACGGAAACACCACCGTATCGTAACCGAGTAATAAATCTAACAAATCATTAAATTGTACGGTATTCTGGACGGGCGGAACATAACCGCGTCCGCTCTGCTTTGCCGCCTCGAGCGCAATGCGGTTAAGTCTGTCGGTTTTTACGGAATCGGACGAAACCGCCGTAAAATCGGAAACAAACGGCACAAAATTCTTGACTCCCAGCTCCGTACATTTTTGCACGACATAATCGTTTTTGTCGCCT
>CAZBTB010000257.1:0-2746 GCA_964494605.1 uncultured Lachnospiraceae bacterium | reverse complement strand
CTACAATATCTCCGGATTGGATGGCGGTGCTGGTTTGATTTGGTTCGAAGCTACCGCAGTTATGCCCGAAGGACGCGCCAATCCCCGACAGCTATATATAAACGAAAATAACGTCGACGATTTTAAACGCGAGGTCGAAAGAATCAAAGAAATCGGACTGAAAGAAAACGGCTGCGAACCTATTCTGATTATGCAGGCAACTCACTCGGGAAGATACAGTAAACCCAACGGTACGCCCGTTCCCCTTATCGCGTACAATAATCCGATTTTCGAAAAGGACAATCCGATAAGCTCCGATCGTATAGTGTCGGACGGTTATATCGATCTTGTCAAAGACAGCTTGGTCAAGGGCGCGATGCTTGCCGAAAAAGCGGGCTTCGACGGCGTGGATATTAAAGCCTGTCACCGTTATTTAAACTCCGAGCTGCTCTCTGCGTACGAACGGAAAGGCAAATACGGCGGCAGTTTGGAAAACCGCACGCGTCTATTGCGCGAAAGTATACTCGGCGTATTGGAATCATGCGGAAAGGATTTTATCGTATCTTCGCGCCTTAACGTATACGACGGTTTCGCTTATCCCTACGGCTTCGGCGTTATGACTGACGGCAGCACCGATTTCGACCCTTCAGAACCCGTTTGGCTCTTTAATAAGCTGAGCGAATACGGCGTAAAACTGATAAATATTTCAATGGGCAACCCATACTTCAATCCTCACGTAAACCGTCCGTTCGCCTTAGGCTCATACGAACCCCAAGAACACCCGTTAGAGGGAGTCGCCAGAATGCTGAACGGGATTGCTACGCTGAAACAAGCCGTTCCCGATATGGCTTACATTTCATCGGGTATTACATATCTTGGAGTTGCGGCGGCAGGCGTTGCCGCGGGATTTATCGCTCATAACAAATTCGACTTTGCGGGTTTGGGAAGAACCGCGTTTGCTTATCCCGATTTTGCAAACGATATTCTGCATAACGGCGGCATGAAAAAGGAGAAGCTGTGCGTCTGCTGCTCAAAATGTACCGAAATTATGCGAGCCGGCGGGACGCCCGGTTGCGTGATAAAGGACAGGGACGTTTACGCGCCTATTTATAAACAATATTGCATGAGGAAGTGACATTATGAAAAAAATCGCAATCGTGACGGGTGTAGCTGGCGGAATAGGCTACGCTACCGCCAAAAAACTGCTTAACGAAAGTATCGCCGTTATCGGCATGGATATTCTTTCTCAAATGCCTCTGCCCTTAATCGGAGATTTTACATACGTTTCGGGAGATTTGAGTAAAGCCGCCGACAGAGAAAAGCTTGTCGAAACGGCGATTTCTTTATACGGAAAAATAGATATTCTGGTCAACGTCGCAGGCGTTGCACCCCGAGTGCGCGCCGATCTTTTGTCCATGACGGAGGAAAGCTACGACTTCGTTATGAACGTCAACGCCAAAGGCACTTTGTTTTTAACTCAGCTTGTAGCGAACAAAATGATTGCGACTCCGGGAGACGGAAAAGCTATCGTGAATATTTCGTCCGTATCCGCTTACGCGACTTCGACCAACCGAGGAGAATATTGCATTTCGAAAGCGGGTGTGTCTATGATTACCGCACTGTTTGCGGACAGGCTTGCGGAATACGGGATACCCGTCAACGAAATCCGCCCGGGTATTATCGCAACGGGAATGACGGCAGCGGTACGTGAAAAATACGACGCGCTTATAGAGGGAGGTTTGCTGCCCGTAAAACGCTGGGGCAAGCCCGAAGATATAGCGTCGGCGGTTTGGACGCTCGTAAACGGCTCTCTGCCCTATGTCACGGGTCAATCGGTAGACGTGGACGGCGGTTTCCATATTCGGAGGCTTTAATGAGCGATTTCGGTTTTATCGATTACGACGCCGTCGTCGTGGGCACGGGCGCCGCAGGTTATAACGCCGCCTGCCGCATTAAGCGTGACGGAAGCAAAACGGTCGCCATCGTCACCGAATGCGTCGGTACGGGAACGTCGCGCAACACGGGCAGCGACAAGCAAACCTATTATAAATTGGGTTTAAGCGGAGATTCCCCCGACAGCGTGAGAAAAATGGCGGAAAATCTTTTTTCGGGCGGCAGTGTCGACGGCGACACCGCTTTGTGCGAGGCGGCTTTATCCGTGCGCTGTTTTATGAACCTGTGCGAAGCGGGCGTTCCGTTTCCCGTAAACCGTTACGGCGAATACGTAGGCTACAAAACCGATCACGACCCATTCGGGCGCGCGACAAGCGCGGGTCCCTTGACCTCGAAATTCATGACAGAATGTTTGCAAAAACAAGCCGAGAGCTTAAACATTCCCGTTTACGACCGCCTTCTCGCCGTAGAAATCTTAAAAGATGCTACGGGCGTTTGCGGCTTGCTCTGTATCTGCGTCGACGACGGACATTTCGTCGTTTTTCGGTCGCCCGACGTCATACTCGCCACGGGCGGTCCTGCGGGAATTTATGCCGACAGCGCATATCCCGAGTGCCATTCGGGCTCTACATCGCTCGCGCTGTACGCCGGTGCAAGCTTACAGAATATGACGGAATGGCAGTACGGGTTGGCGTCCGTCGCTCCGCGCTGGAACGTTTCGGGAACGTATATGCAAGTACTGCCCCGTTTCGTGTCAATAGACGAAAACGGTATCGAACGCGAATTCCTTGCGGATTTTTTCCCGAATAAATACGAAGCGTTATCCGCTGTATTCTTAAAAGGCTATCAATGGCCTTTCGACAGTCGCAAGGTT
>CAZBTB010000256.1:0-2757 GCA_964494605.1 uncultured Lachnospiraceae bacterium | reverse complement strand
CGTTTTACAGAGCGTACCAAAGGCGTTTTAATGACTTGCCCCGACGCAAATAAAGGAGGAAATTTGAAATAAAGCACATAGAATAAATGTTGATATTTGAAACATGAACGGCGTTTTCTGACAGGAAAACGCCGTTATTTTGTGCTATCATAAATATGTAGTGTCAAACAAATACTTTAGAGTGGAGGAAAGATGAACAATTTACCCATAAACAAGTCGGCTCGATATAAAAATACGAAAAACCGTAAAATTTTTATCGTGCTAATGTTGATTGTGCCCATCATTCAATGGTTGATTTTTTGGGTGTACGTCAATTTCAACTCATTCGTGCTTGCTTTTAAGACAAACCGAACGAACGAATGGACGCTCAACAATTTCGTACGTTTTTGGGAGGAGCTTACGCGTCCCGACGGAACGATAGGGCTTGCCCTTAAAAATACGATGCTTTATTTTTGTACCAGTCTTGTTTTAATGTTTCTTGACCTTATTGTCGCTTATTTCCTTTATAAGCGGATTTTGGGTTTTAAAGCGTTCAGAATCATATTTTACATGCCTGCCATTGTGTCGGGCGTTGCAATGACTACCGTATATATGGAGTTCATTAAGCCGACGGGACCGTTGGGCGTAGTTCTCGAGGCGCTTGGTCACCCGTTAAGACCCGAAGGACTGTTGGCGCATCCCGCTACCGCTACGCCTGCAATCATAGCGTATTGCGTTTGGACGGGATTTACGGGTAACGTACTGATGTTCCAAGGCTCGCTCACGCGTATCCCCACCGATATGCTCGAGTCGGCAAGACTCGACGGTTGCGGACCTTGGCGAGAGCTTACGAAAATAGTAATTCCGCTTATCTGGCCGATGATCACCACGCTTTTGATATTCTCGCTTACGGGAATTTTCGGAGCGAGCGGACCTATCCTTTTGTTCACGAACGGCGATTACAACACGTCTACCTTATCGTTCTGGATATTCAAACAGGTGTACGGCACGGGCGCAATAGGCGGCTCGGGAGCGTACGGACTTGTGTCTGCCGCAGGCATGTGCTTTACGGCAGTGGCGTTACCGCTTATACTTTTCGCGCGTTGGCTTGCCGAAAAAGTTCCCGCGGTAGAATACTGAAGGAGGCTTCATTATGTTAAAGATTAAACGTCACCGCAGTAAAGACGAAGCTTACATACTTACAGTCAGGAGCAAGGGCGAAAGAATACTGTACGCGTTTATTTTCGTAATATTCGGAATTTATGCGCTGTCCCTTATTTATCCTTTCGTTTGGCTCGTTACCAACTCTTTTAAAAACTACACCGATTACGCGCTAGATATGGCGCAGGGTCACGCCTTTGCGCTGCCCACGAAACTCGAGTGGGGCAACTACGCTTACGCGTTGAGCAAAATGCAGTACAACGGCACGACTTTCTTGGGCATGACCTTTAACAGTATTTGGATGTGCGTTCTTTCGCTCTTGTTAAATCTTATGGTGACTTCGGGAGTGGCTTACGTTGTCGCTCGCTTTAAGTTTATGGGGCGCAACGTCATATACGGCGTACTCATCTTCGTCATGACGATACCCATTATCGGAACGTCGGGCAGTATGTTTAAGCTTGTCGGAGACCTTCACATTTACAACACGCCGATTTACGTTATCGTAACGTCGCTGGGCGTCGGCGGAATGGGATTTTTGATACTGTACGCATTTTATCAGAACCTTCCTTACGGTTATGCCGAGGCCGTTTATATCGACGGCGGCGGAGAGGGTACCGTATACTTTAAAATAATGCTTCCGCAGGCTCTGCCTATCTTGCTTACCTTGGGCGTAACTTCGTTTATAGGTAAATGGAACGACTATATGACGCCGCTTTTGTATATGCCGAGTTTTCCCACTATTGCTTCGGGTATGTACACAATCAAAAACACGCTCATTCGTTCGGGCCGCGATACTATTTACTTTGCGGGAATTACGCTTTCCATAATCCCGTCGATCATACTGTTCTGTGCTTTTTCGGACACTATCATGAAAAACATGACGGTAGGCGGGCTTAAAGGCTGATTAAATTAAGAAATTTTCATATAAGGAGAAAATCATGAAAAGACTTGTATCACTAATTTTGGCGCTTATGTTTACTTTCGGGCTTTGCGCCTGCACTCCCGGGAATCAGATCGATAACGGCGACCAGTCGCTCGAGGTCTATCTTTGGGACGCAGGCTACGGCACCGATTGGTTGGACGAGTTGTTAAAGGCGTTCGGCGAACAGGACTGGGTCAAAGAGAAGTACCCCGACTATAAGTACGGTACTATATTCAACGATCAGCAGAATTACGTCGAAAGCCGCTTAAACTCGCCCTCGACCAATACGGTCGACCTGTTTATGGGCGAAAACGTTCAGTCGTTTTTCGGCACCGACATACTTGTCGACCTGACCGAGTGCGTTTACAATTCCACCGTGCCCGGCGAGGAAACTTTGTTCAAAGACAGAATGAAACAAAGCATACTCGAATCGCTCGAATGGCGCGAGGTGGGGCACGACGACGATCCCGCGCGTTACTACTCGGTGCCCTGGCAGGGCGGAATGGGCGGACTTGTGTACAACGCCACGCTTTTTGGTAAGCTCGGACTTACCGTGCCCAACACCACCGACGAGCTTATCGCGCTTTGCCAGAAGGTAAAGGATATGGGCGGCAAAAACCCCGAGTATACCAAGACGCACACCATAATTTCGTCCAAGATTTCGTACGTGGGTTATATGTTCCCCACCTGGTGGG
>CAZBTB010000255.1:0-2765 GCA_964494605.1 uncultured Lachnospiraceae bacterium | reverse complement strand
CGCCCGTGCAGGGGTCTATAAGAGCGTCGGCGGCTAGCTGAGGAAGGTTCTCCTCTTTAATGCCGATTTCGGTAAGGCGTTGAGGAATTCCGATAGCCTTAGAGAGTTTTTTGACGGCGTCGATTGCGGCAAGTGCGGCTTCGTCGGCGTTCATGCCTTTGACGTCTACGCCCATAGCGCGGGCAATGTCGGCATACTTAGCCTTAGCCGCAGGCATATTAAACTCCATAACAAAGGGAAGCAAGAGCGCGTTAGCCACGCCGTGCGCAATATCGAAACGTGCGCCGAGCGGGTGCGCCATTGAGTGAACGATACCCAATCCGACGTTGGAAAACGCCATACCGGCAACGTAGCTGCCCATAGCCATGCCCTCGCGTGCTTCGGCGTCGTTGCCGTTTTTAACGGCGCGCTCGAGGTTATCGGCGATAAATTTGATACTGTTCCAACACAACAGGTCGCTGAGCGGCGTCGCACCCAAAGTGATATAACCCTCGATAGCGTGAGTGAGCGCGTCCATACCCGTGGATGCGGTAAGTCCTTTGGGCATACTCTTCATCATGTCCGCGTCGTTGAACGCAATCATGGGAATGTCGTTGGGATCGACGCAAACAAGCTTTCTGCCTGCTTCTTCGTCGGTAATAACGTAGTTGATAGTAACTTCCGCCGCAGTGCCCGAAGTTGTGGCAAATGCAATGACGGGGAAAGATTTATTCTTGGTGTCGGCAACGCCCTCCAGCGATTTTACGTCCGCGAACTCGGGGTTTGCCGCGATAATGCCGATAGCTTTAGCCGTATCTATAACCGAGCCGCCGCCAATAGCGATAATCACGTCCGCACCCATCTTTTCAAACTTTTTGAGCCCCGTCTGCACGTTGTTTATCGTGGGGTTCGCCTTAACGTCGTCGAAAAGCTCGTACTTTGCGCCCATAGCGTCCAGCTCGTCGGTGACGAACTTCGCAACGCCGAACTTAACCAAATCCTTGTCGGACACGACAAACGCTTTCTTTAAGCCGCGTCTTTCCATTTCGCCCTTAAGCTCCCGGCGGCAACCTGCGCCGAAGTAGCTCGTTTCGTTTAAGATCATTCTCATAACAGTTTTCTCTCCTTTTTAGTTTTTGGATTACTATTATTATACAGCAAAAAAGCGGCTAATACAATAGATTAACCGCATTAAGTAAAATTTTATCGAATTAACACTTTGCCGTGAGAATTTAACACCGCACAAGGCTAATATTTACACAAATTAACAATTCTAATCGGTGGAAATTCCTCGTCACTTCGCTATCGCTCCGTTCACTCGGAATGACATTACAGTGCCTAAGCTGTGTAGATTGAGAGGAAGGTTTAGTCTTTGTCCTAAGCGTTCTTACTATTTTGTCATTCCGAGCGAGGCGCAAGCCGACGAGGAATCTCCACCGATTAACACTTTCTTAAGCGTGTCGGCGTCGAAGGTTTCCTGTTTTTCGCGGTCGGCGGTAAAAAGGATTTTACCCGACTTTCCGATAACCACAACGTTAGAGCTCAGATAACTTGCTTCATCCGGGTCGTGCGTTACGAAAACCGCGGTACGGGGTGCTTTTTGTTGCAGCCCGAGAAACATATCCATAAGCGAATACTTTAGCTTTAGGTCGAGATTACGGAAAGGTTCGTCGAGAAGAATGAGCTTTGACGGGAATAGAAACGCGCGCAAAAACGACAGACGCCGTGCCATTCCGCCCGATAATTCGCGGATATAAGCGTGCTCGTAGCCTTTTAAACCAACCGCCGCCAAGTCCTCTGTGTAGTCGCGCTTTCCGCAAATAAGCTCGAGGTTTTGACTGACCGTAAGGTTGGGCAGAAGTCTGTCCTCTTGGAAAACGAACGAAACGGGCTTATCGGCGGTAACTTCTCCGCCGTCCGGGTTAAGCGTGCCTGCGAGAATATTCAAGAGCGTGGTTTTGCCCGAGCCGCTCTCCCCCAGAACCGCCGTAACCCTGCCCTCGGGGAAGGAATAGGAAAAGCCGTCGTATACGGTGTTGCTGCCGAATTTTTTTATCAGATCTTTTACTTCGGTCACGGGCGCGCACCTCCCTTCCATTTTCTGAAGAACAGCCTTAAAACGGCGTATAATGCGTACTCGAGCGCAAGCGAAACGATAACGGTTATTATCGTGAGCGCCATAAGCTCCGCCGTTTCAAAGTACGCACGCGCGGTTTGCATCATTGCTCCCAAGCTGTTTGCGGTGTTTGCCAAAACCTCGGCGGCAACGGTGAGCTTAACAGTAAGCGACAAGGCTGTGGACGCCGAAAGCGACGCGGCAGGCAGCGCAAGCGGCAGATAGACTTTGGTTATCATGTCGCGGCGTTTTACTCCGTAAAGACGGCACATTTCGACGAGATTACCGTCCACGCCGGCTATTGCCTCGGTAAACGCGGCGTAAAGCGTGGGCATAATAACTATCAAAGACACGATGACGGGTGCGGTTTTTGCCCCGAACCAAATGACGAGTAACAAAACGACCGCCATAGTCGGAAGTGCGCGGCACACCGACACGAGCGGACTTAACAGCTTTCGCATAGGCTCGAACATTGCGGAGAGTACGCTTAAAACAAGCGCAAGCACAAGCGAAACGACATACGCCGCTACCGAACGCCACAGCGTCGAAAAGAACGCGCGGTAAAACCTGCCCTCGGTAAAGAGCAGGAAAAACCGTTTTAACGCCGTAAGCGGCTTGGGCATGATAAATTCACTGCCCGATATCAGCGCGGCCAGATACCACACGAGCC
>CAZBTB010000254.1:0-2774 GCA_964494605.1 uncultured Lachnospiraceae bacterium | reverse complement strand
CGGCAAAAAATGGTCCATAGCGGTTTCGGCGGGTGGAAATGCCTGTGGCGGGTATGCGGAAAAGCAGCTGAAAAAATATCTCGATACGATGACGGGAGCAAGTTTCGAGATTTGCGACGAGGCGGACGTTAAAGGTCCTGCCGTTTACGTCGGCGAAACTTTACGCACGAAAAAAGTTATCGGCGACAGGCTGGAGAAGATAGAGGACGACGGTTACATAATTTATTGCGACGGAAACGATCTTTATCTTACGGGCAGAGATACCGTGTACAGTACCTCCGGAACGATGTATGCCGTTTTTGAATTTCTGGAAAGGCATCTCGGCGTAAAGTTTTATTCGTACGACGAGGAATTTATTCCTGCCGTCGACGAAATCGAAATCGGCAAGACAGATACGCTGTATAATCCCGAATTTATCTTAAGACAATATCTTACGGCTTCCACGAGAAAGCATCACGATTACACAATTAAAATGCGTATTAAGGACCATTATTGCGGCGACGTGCCCGGCGGCACTACCATGCCGCTATGGTCGCCGAGGCAGGGGCATAACTATTTCGAATTCTGCAAGCCCGAAATTTATAAAGAAATTCATCCCGAATGGTTCGATTCTGAAAATCACGAGCTTTGTTATTCTCATCCCGAATCCGCACAAGTTACCATAGAGGGATTGAAGAAAAAGATTAAGGATAATCCGGACAGTAAATTTTTCGCATTCGCGCAGAACGATACGGTCAAGCCTTGTCAATGTCCCGAATGTCTGAAAAGCTATGAAAAATACGGCATGAGCGGAGCAATGATACGGTATACCAACGTTGTTGCGAAAGCTATAAAAGAATGGGCGGCAAAAGAGTGTCCCGAACGGGAAATTTATATAGTCGTGTTTGCTTATCTTTTCAGCATCGCCCCGCCCGTTAAAAAGGAAGGGGACGTATTCGTTCCGTTGGATAAAAGCGTTGTTCCGTGCGATAATATATATGTTTTCTATTGCACGTACGACTATTGTTTTTACCATCCGCTTACCGATCGGAATTGCGAGTGGAACAAAAAATTCACGGATGAATTCTTCGGTTGGAAATCTCTGGTCGGAGACAGGATGATGGTTTGGGATTACTCCGCGAATTATGCGCATTATCTTTATCCGTTCTATTCTTATCACGTTGTTGAGGAAAATTACCGTTTCTTTGCGGATAACGGTGTGAGATATATTCTCGAACACGGCGCTTGCGAGGCCGAGTTCGTGGATTTTTCCGAATTGAAAACGTACGTCTACTCCAAGCTGTTGTGGAATCGGAATTCGGACGCGCATGAGCTTATGGATGAATTTATCGACGGATATTACAAGCAGTGTGCGCCCGAGATCAAGGAATATTTTTCTTTGCTTAAAAATTGTCTCGACAGGGCAGACGGGAAAGGGAAGTATCATTTACGGCTGTTTCATCTTCCCGAGGAGATGTTCTCGGCGGAAAATTTTCCGCTCGAAACCATATACGCAATGTTCGGTTGTTTCGAGCGCGCGTTGAAAAAAGCGGATGAAGAAGTTATGAAAAAGCGTATTGTCCGCGGATATATATCGGCAAAATACCTGTTGCTCATGAATTACGATAAGTACGGGATTCAAGGGAAAGAGGAATTCATCCGGCAATTCGGCATCGATTGCGATTATTGCGGTATTACGAAATACAAAGAGCAATTCAGTAAAAACGCTATTCGGGAGCTAATGGATCAGGCAAGAGCGGGAACCGTTCTTAACTATTGAAAATAATTGTTCGTTAAGCTTTTTTGACGAATGCCGGTGGAATAAATAACGAGGATTATGAAAAGTATGGTGAAAAAATTTAAGATTGCCGAGGACGAATATTGGTATCCCGGGGTGGTAAACGACGGTTATCTGTTCCCGCTCGGCAAAGAATCGAAATACAAAATCGATTTTGCCGCTAACGACACGTTCAATCAGATTACGCCCGTTCTTCTGAGCACGAAGGGTCGATACGTTTATGCGGATCACGGTAAGGTCGAGTTTTCCGACGGAATTATTTCGGTGGACGGAACGGTCGATTACGCCGAAGGCTACGGTACGCTGAAAGGAGCGTATAACGCTGTGGCGGTAAAATATTACGATATACGTCCCCTTCCTTCCGAAATGAAACAGGTTCAATATCAGTACTGCACTTGGATGGCTTTGAAGAAGGATCATAACCAGAAAGCGGTTCTGGAATATGCGCGTAAATTAGTAGATTGCGGATTTCCGCCGGGACTGCTAATTATCGACGATTCCTGGCAAAGGGATTTGGGCGATTGGGAATTCAACGACCGCTTCGAAGACCCGGGAAAGATGATAGACGAGCTGCATAAAATGGGCTTCAAAGTCTCTCTTTGGGTCGTGCCGTACGTTTCTTTTAATGCGTCGAATATCGACGGGCTTGCAAAAGAGGGACTGCTTATGAAAAACGTTGACGGAAGCTTATTCGTAGCTCATTCGTGGCTGGGGGAAAGCGCGGTCTTCGATTTGGAAAATCCTCAATCGGTCGATTGGCTTTCGACTAAGTTCGATTCGCTTCGCGACAGGTACGGAGTGGACGGCTTCAAATTCGACGGCGGCGATGAAGCTTTTATCCGAGGCTCGGGCAGAGATAACGTAAAGCAGAACGAGATCTGGTGTACTTTTTACGATTGTCCGATAATCGAGCTGCGTTCGGCGTATAAAACGGGCGGCTTGCCACAGCAAAAATCTTGCCCAATCGCCATTATCTGAATAAGTTGACAAAAGTAAA
>CAZBTB010000253.1:0-2778 GCA_964494605.1 uncultured Lachnospiraceae bacterium | reverse complement strand
CGATAGGGCTTTGTTGTTCGTGCTCCGGGAACTCGTACGTTACCGAAACTCAGACCGTTTTCTCCTCGGGGTTGGTTTTCTCGGCTAGCGTTAGAGGAGGTAAGAGCAAAGAGTCGATTGTCAAAATGCTTGATTTTTTGGACGAAGCCGACGCGTCGCTCAATATGAACCGCACCGACAGCCTGATTTCGAGGTTCAACGCAATAAAAGCGGGTGAAAAGTTTAAGGCGGACAAACATCTGTATACAGTTGCAAAAGCCGCACTCGAGCTTTACAATCAGACCGACGGAGCGTTTAACGCCGCGCTTAATTCTCTTTCGAGAGCGTGGAACGTAGACGCAAACGGAATAAATATGTACGCCTACGGCGACGCAAAACCCGAAAGCTTGCCCGATCCGAACGAGTTGGATGAGTTTATTCCGCAATCTGTCGGCAACGGCTACGAGTGCGGAGAAGAGAACGGCGAATACTATCTGACTAAGACGACCGAAGGATTGGAGCTTGATTTCGGCGGAATAGCCAAGGGATATTGCGTAGACGTTTGCCGCGATATAGCAAACGATTGCGGCGTTACTTCGGCATTGATCAAGATAAGCGGAAACGTCATGCTTATGGGCGATTATTTCGACGGAAGTTCGGACAGAGCCTGGGGCGTGGGAGTTATAAATCCGAGACAGACGGACGAAAATTCCGCGCGTTACGTGTGCGGCTTTTACCGTAGCGGCGACGTTTCGGTGGTAACAAGCGGAGATTACGAACGCTGCTACGACTTTAACTACGACGACGGTTCCGTCAAGGTTTGTCATATTATCGACGGCGCAACTTGCATGCCCGTGGGCGTAGCCTACGATACCGAGAGCGGCAGGTACAAAAATACATCTTCGTATGTGATATCCGCCACGGTTATCGGGCAAAAATCAATGATTGCAGACGCTTATTCTACGGCGGTTTGCGTTCTTGGACTCGAAAAAGGCGCAAAGCTGTTGTCCGATCACGGTTACGACGGGATCATCTTTACGTCGGACGGTAAATACAGGATTGTAGGCAATATCGAGCTGTCCGAAAACGAAACGCTTTATCAAAGCGAGTACACCGCCGTATGACCGACGTCAAACGTATCGAACAGCTCAAGTCCGCTAAGCCTGCGCGTTTGATCGATATTATCGTTATTGCGGTTCTGAGCATTGTCGCACTTGTTTTATCGCTTTCGGGCATATTCCGCGGCGACGTCGGCAGCCGCGTTTCGGTTACCGTAGACGGAGAAAAAACCGAGTACAGCTTAGCAGCCGACCGAGAAATTAAGCTTGAAAATCTTACCGTAGTGATAGAAAACGGCAGCGTCTACGTTAAGAATTCGGTTTGTCCCGATAAAATTTGCGAGTTTATGGGCAAAATCAGCCGTGTAAACGAGTCGATAGTGTGCCTGCCGTCGGGCGTTATTATAACTATCGACGGAAAAAGCGAGTTCGAGACGGACACGGGACAGCAAAAGTAGGAGAGCAATGAGCGCAAAGAGGATAACATATCTATCGTTGTTTACGGCGGCGGCGCTTGTGTTGCACGTCGTGGAGAGCGCGCTTCCGCCGCTGTTGGCTTTTGCGCCCGGAGCAAAACCCGGATTAAGCAACGTCGTCGGTCTCGTTGCGCTGTTCGTTTTGGGGACGGTCGACGCATATATCGTGCTTATATTAAGATGCCTGATCGGATCGCTTCTCGGCGGAAACGTTTGGTCGCTTGCCTACGCCTTGCCCGCGGGAATAACGTCGCTTACGGTTCAGATAATTCTGATAAAGCTTGTTTTCCCGAAATTAAGCCTTATCGCAATCAGCTTTATCGGGGCGCTTACGCATAACG
Source organism: uncultured Lachnospiraceae bacterium (assembly GCA_964494605.1). Taxonomy (GTDB): domain Bacteria; phylum Bacillota; class Clostridia; order Christensenellales; family Pumilibacteraceae; genus UBA10677. The sequence goes on along the minus strand of CAZBTB010000253.1, from coordinate 924 downwards.
CCGTTCAGCTGGCTGTCGCGTCGCTTACCGTTTCGGTCAATCTTCTTCCCGTATTGCCGCTGATGTTATTGGCGAGCGTGGCGGCGGGCGTGTTCGTGGGACTTACCGCATATTTTGCAGTCAAAGCGCTGCCGCAAAAGTTTTATTTATTACCTCAAAGCACTCAAAGGAGTTTTTCATGAGCAATTACAGCACAAGAATGAACGGGCTCAGCGGCTCGGCTACGCGCGAGATATTAAAGCTCACGGCAAAGCCCGAAATGATATCGTTTGCGGGCGGACTTCCCGCGACCGAGTGCTTGCCCATTGACGAGATTCGCGCCATAACCGCCGATATTTTGTCCGAAAAAAGCTCCGCGCTCGGTGCACTGCAGTACGGACTGAGCGAAGGACATCCCGTATTCCGCGAGCGGCTCATTCCGTTTTTGGAAGGCGTCGGTATCAATGTCGATTCCATAGACAATCTCTTGGTAGTGTCGGGCGGTCAGCAGGGTATTGACTTAATGTGTAAGGTTTTTATCGACAAGGGCGACACCGTGCTGGTCGAAAATCCCACCTATCTTGCGTTCTTGCAGATAGCGGCTACATACGAAGCGAACGTCGTGGGCGTGAACTCGGACGAAAACGGACTCGACATTGAGGACCTCGAGGCAAAGATAAAAAAGCATAATCCCAAGTTTATTTACGTTGTTCCTACGTTCTCCAATCCCACGGGACGTTCGTATACAAGAGAAAACCGCGAGGCTATAGCAAAGCTTGCCGCAAAATACGATACATTCGTACTCGAGGACGATCCGTACTCGAGACTGAGATTCAACGGCAGCGCATTGCCCGCGCTTAAGAGCTTCGACAAAGCGGACAGGGTGCTGTACGTTACGAGCTTTTCCAAAATTCTGTCGCCCGGACTGCGTGTTGGCGTGATTAC
>CAZBTB010000252.1:0-2782 GCA_964494605.1 uncultured Lachnospiraceae bacterium | reverse complement strand
GTGTTGTGTACATATCCGAAAGGAGATTGTCGTTATTCGCGGCAACACCCACGTGACCTATTTCCCCTTCGACGGTTGCACCCAAAGAATGCGCAAGCTTAACTATTTCGCGCGTTTTTTCCACATTGGTTTTTATGTCGCTCGTCGAGCAGTCGAACATTACCGACGAAAAGCCGAGCTCGAGAGCTTCAACGCACCTCGCTTCCGTCAAGCCGTGATCGTAATGTACAACTACGGGAATGCTCGCGCGTTTTGCCGCGGCAATAACCGACGGAGCAATCAGCTTAAGCTCACCGTACGGCAACAGAATTTCCGCCGTGCCGACTATTATCGGCGAACTAAGTTCTTCGGCTGCCGAAATCGCCGCTTCAAGCATATCGGTATCGGTCGTGTTGAACAATCCGACCGCATAATGTTCTTTTTGTGCCTTTTTCAATACATCATTTAAATTTACAAGCATATTCTTATCCTTCCGAAGTTTTTAAAAATTTGTTTCAACTTGCCGTATTCTCTCAATCCGCTTGTTGCGTCCGCGCTCGACAGCGCACTTGCCGCAACTACAGAGCCCATACTAAGAATTTCATCATCGCTGCAACCGTTATAAATTCCGAGCAGCGCACCGGCACAAAACGCATCGCCCGCGCCCGTCGTTCCCTTGATAAAACCTTGCGGCAACTCGAGCGACGGCACTGCGGTAAACCCGCTGTCCGACAAACAAATACCGACTTCGGGCATATGTATAATTACACGTTCGGACACACCGTAAGATTTGAGCTTTCGGGCTATCTCTTTAATGTTCGATAGCTCCGGATCCATACCCGCGAGCCTACCTGCCTCGACCTCGTTTATAATAAGATTGTCGACATATTTTAAGCAAGGCAGAACAGACACATATCTGTCCGAGTTTTCGCTGACCAAATCTATAGACGTTTTAATACCTCTACGCTTTGCCGCGCGCAAAATATTAAGTCCGTCACCCTTATCAATAGCGTCCAAAAGCAGAAAATACCCCAAATGAAGCATTTTAACATTAAGTTCGGCAAAATCAACGTCTCCGAAACCGAACTCCGAACCTGCGCCCGAATAGTTGAAAAACGTCCTTTCGCCGCCCGTTACGCTCATAACTTCGGTAAAATCGGTAAGATTTTCGGATATCTTAATCCCCGAAATATCAACATTCTTTTTACTTAAACATTCGATAACATACTTACCGTTATCGTCTGTGCCAACCATGCCCACGGCTTTAACCGTAAGCTTTGGTTCAAGCGTTTTCAAGTCAATCGCCACGTTTGGCACACAGCCTCCCACCGCTCGCTCGACCTTGATTATTTTTGCAAGCTCCCCCGCGGCAGGATATGCGGAAATCTCATTGAGACAGTCTACAAGAATACTGCCAGCTACTGCAATTCCGTCCATATCAGTTCGTATCGGGACACAGCGGTCCTGCTAACTCTTTTAAGTAAAACAGCTTTCCGGGCAACGTCGGAATATAGCTCGACGTTACGAACCTGGTCGGACCGTATCTTAACGTCATCCACAGACTCATGCCCTGCCACTGCATACCTCGACCGAGTGCTCCGTCCGCTCCGCCTATCGCATAGTCGGCCGCAAACAATAACTTCGGGCCTACGGTATTTGCACGGCATGGAACAAGGCTTGTTCTGCTTCTGAACGAAGTTATGGCGTTTTGTTCGATAGTTAACGGGTGAAGCTTTGCCCCCACTCTATAGGGCTGATTTCTCCACTCGTCGTCGCTGTTGAATTCTTCTCCGAATTGCGGCTCCCAGAACGCTATGTGGCACATTCTTCCGATTCCGTAAACAAGCACAAGCTTTGCACCTTCTTTCTTTAACGCCGCTATTTTGTCGGGATAAGTCGGCAGCATTTCTTTTGTCGCGAAATGCCTTTGCGAGGCAGGCACGGTAAGCTCACCGAGCGGCTTATAGAACGCTTCTTCCATTGCCGTTTGAAAAGAAGCTTCGCCCGTTATAGTATTACCTTCGCCGTCCGCCCACTCGTCCATATTAAAGCAGAAAACATTGCGGCACGACTCGTTCCACTCTTTTAAGAAGTAAACCGCCCATTTGTACATACCCATAGGTCCGACAGGCAAAATAAACGCTATCTTTTCTTTACGCGCATTTGCCTTTTTGATTTCACTCGCAATCTCATGTCCCATCATGACGTTGAATTCGGAAATATCCGAACACTCTACGGGCGTAAAATCCTTATTCCAGAACTTCTGCCGCTCGCCTATCTCTTCGGGCTTGTGCGAGCAACACCCGTCGATTTTTTCGAAGTCCCAACCTCTCGGGTAAAATCCCTCGAGTAAGCTTCCCTTTACCGTTGAATTAAAATCCATATTCCCTCCTAAGGTAACATTCTCTTTGTCGTGCCCTTTAAATATACTTGGCACATCTTAAATCCCTCGGCATAATCCGCGCCGCACTGATAGCCGCGGTAACGGCTACACGTTTTTACCATATCGGCAAAATCTATGCCGTCATGCTCGCGCATCCAAACAAGCTGACTCTCGTGGCACTCGAGCATTTTGATTTTCAAATCGATTTCTTCGCTTATGTCCACATACTCCGTCGGCTGAAAGTTGACGCCTGCGAGCGTATCCATATAATAAATCGGTACCATTTTAGCGGCATTGCCTTTGCCGTAATTGGGCAAAGTTGCGGTAAAACTCGCATCGAACACAAGCTTAGACACTTCAGTATGATCGGGCATATAATCATCGGGATTGTGCGTAATTATAAAATCGGGATTCACGGAT
>CAZBTB010000251.1:0-2788 GCA_964494605.1 uncultured Lachnospiraceae bacterium | reverse complement strand
GGCGAGGTATTGCTTAAAAGCAATTTAAAATGACCTCCGCTGTACGGCTCGTTTTCTATTATATAACAGATTGTCCGCGTTTGTCAACAGAAATCACGTGTTTTTCTGCGATTTTATGCCGATTCCTGACCTTCTGCGGGTTTTTCTTCTTCGGTCTTATCTGCCTCTACGGGCGGCTCTTCCTCTTTCACCTCGGAAACTTCGACAGACTCCTGCTCTTCTTTTAAATATGCGTTCCATTTCTTCAATGAAAGCAGACAGCTAACCAAGCCCAAAAGCGAAACGAGCGCCCAAAACAGCACAACGAAATTCCAACCGATACGCTCGGCAACAAGCGCAAACAGGTACGAGCTTACGCCGCTGCCTATGTACGTACAAGCATTGGTGACGCCCGAAACGGTACTTGCAAGTCCTTTTTTTGCAAAGTGCGGCGGAATGTATGCAATCAGCATAAGATTTATACCGTGCGAAATACCGACTATTAACGCCGAGCAACCTACCGTTACAACTATTTGATTGGATAAAAAGAACAACAACAGCGCAAGAAGTGCCGCTATACCGAAGGAAATAATCGAAACAGTAATCTCATTTCGGCAAAACCGACGGTAAATCCACTTATATACGTATAAGCTGATAATAGCAAATACCGACAGTGCGGCGGTAACGAGTATGCTCATGCTCGTCGGAATGCTGAACGTTTTGGCAAGGTAGCTTGGAAACCAGCTCGTAATTCCGTCGCGTAAAAAGCCTTGACAAACAATTGCGAACATAACCGAAATAATGCCCGCGCCCGCAAGCATGGGTAAAATCTTTACTGCGGCTTTTGTCTTTTTAGGCTCGGCTACAGCCATGCTCTCTTCGTTGATATTTTCGGTGGTCTCCGAAGCTTGCGGTTTCTTTTTGATAAACAACACAGAGCTTACGCCCCACAATATGCCGACCGCACCCGCGACCGCGCCCGAGATGTAAAAGACGCTCTTCCAATCGAGTGCGTTTAAAATTGCGGGGATGACGAGATACAATAAGACCGTCGCAATGTTTGCCGCAACCGACACCAGCACTATCGCAGTTGCGCACTTGTTGGAATCGAAGCGATCGGCCAAAATCTTTACCATCGGCGGCCAGATCATTGCCTGCGCAAAGCCGTTTATCGCCCAAATAACGGCGAGATAGTACACCGACTGATTGAGCGGAAACACAAAATTGCAAACCGTGCCTACCGCAACGCCCGCCAATATCAGCAAAAACGGATTGATTTTATCGCCCATAAATCCGCTTACGATCTGCCCCAAACCGTAAGACAGGAAAAGCGCGGTAAGCACCGCGCCGGCCTCTGTTTCGCTTAAGCCTACGACTTCGATGATGTTTGCCATCGAAACCGAATAGCTGTAACGCATGACGTAGCTCGAAAAGTACACCATGCAACCTAAAAAAATCAAAAAATTACCTAAACCGTCGCGTTTTTTAACGGCCGCAGAATCGTTTATCATTATGTATCCTTAATCAGTTGTTTTTATCTTCAAGCAGTCCCAGGTCTTTCATTATGTCGTCGAGGTCCTCTTTGGGATTCCACGCCTCTTCAAACGAAAAACCGCTCGCCGAAACGGCATTTTCCGCCAACGTTTTTGCAGGCTTTTTATCCGCTTTGGCGGACTTAGCCTTAGGCTTAATGTCGGTATTATTCAAGCGTGCGCTCTCCTCGTCGAATTGACGTTCGATTTCCCTGACCGCCTCTCCGCCGCCCGAGAGAATATCGTCCATTGCGGCGTTGAATTTCCCTATAGCTTTAAGCCCCTCGTCGTCGGGATACTTTTCGAGCAGCTTGTTATAGTGCGCCTGCCACTTTTCGTGGAAAGCCTTGAGCCTAGCCATTTCCTCGCGGTAACGCGCCGCGGCAAGCTTTTCGATCTCGTCCGCTTTTTCCACGGCTTTTACGATAGCGTCCGAAATAAGCTCGGTTTTGGCTTTGTGACTTTCGAGCTGCTTTTCCTTTTCGACAAGCTCGCTCTTTAATTGAAAAATTCGGTTTTTCTGCTCCGAAAGCTTGCTCTCGTACTCGTTTTTGAGTGCGAAAACGTACTCGTCCACTTCGGTGCGCTTATAACCCTTCTTTTCCGTTTCGAATTTCATTTCTTATCACCTTCTACCGCGTTAAGCAGCATGCTTTGTTTCAATTCGTACAGCCCGTCCGACAGGTCTACTTTATATATATGCGGACTGACTAAGCGCTTATACTCGTCCCAGAAACGTCCGAGCTCCGTGCGACGATAGTCCGAGCTTTCCTTGACCGTCGGGCAGTCGTAAACAAGCTTGCCGTTTTCGAAAACCTTGACGTGCAGTTCCTTCATATCGAAATCGGTCATGACCGTCTTTTTCCAACGCTCGGTTTCGTGCGTGAGCGTAAGCGGCTTTTCGATTTTCTCGCTTTTAAGAGCAATAAGATCGGCAAAAGCCTTGCCGTTTTCCTTGTCGTAAATGCGGTAAACCGTCTTAAAACCGGGATTGGTTATCTTTTCGATGGAATCGGACTTTTTCAATCTGGGCACCGAAACGCCGTCGCGTTCGATTTCGGCGAGCTTGTACACGCCGCCCAATGACGGCATACCCTCGCTTGTGATAAGCTTTGTGCCCACGCCGTAGACGTCTATCTTCGCGCCTTGAGAGTTGAGCGTATTTACAACGTTTTCGTCTATATCGTTGCTGACGAAAATGAGCGCGTCGGGATAGCCGGCTGCATCAAGCATTTGCCTTGCCTTTTTACTTAAATACGCAAGGTCGCCGCTGTCAA
>CAZBTB010000250.1:0-2789 GCA_964494605.1 uncultured Lachnospiraceae bacterium | reverse complement strand
CGATATAGGCGTCAAAACCGATTCGGGTATGTAGGATTTAAGAAAGAACAGCGGCAACGCTACGACCAGCGCAACCGTGGGCGGATTAAGTAACGCCCGCCTTACGCTCATGTCCTTGCGGTTGCCCGTTATCGTATATATGCCCATCGTCCAGCTTGTGACGTTAAAGCCCAGGATAAACACCGCCGTATAAATAAGCATCTCGCCGTGCCCCGGAAAAAGCGCTTTCATTACGGGAATTCCCATAAAACCGACGTTGCCCATAAAGGACGTAATCACGCAAACACGCTTACTCGCATCAAATGGCTGCGGCTGTTGCATTAACGGGTCGATTTCGTCGCCAGTGTACTTGTTGGGAAAGAACCGAAAAACAAGTCGCGCCACGAAAAACACCAACGTGTGGAACGCGAATGACAGCAAAAGCGATATGCCCATTCCGCCTAATAGCTCGGGATTATAGTCCTTTTCCATAAAAGAGCTTATCGTCAAAAACGGCTGCGATACGTAGATAAGTACCGCAACCAAAACGGCAACCGCCTTTTCGGGCAGCATATTTTTGCGTCTTAAAATAAATCCCGGCACGGCAAGCGCGACCATGATTCCGACGCTGATTAAAGATGTAACGAAATCAACCTGCATACGGCTAATATTGTATCACTTTTCAGCATAAAAAAGCAAACGTTTACGGGCGAAAAACATTTTAAATTTTCTACTCGACCCAAATGCTAATATCAACGCCGTATTTGCCGAAAAATTTATAACCCGTATCGCTGAATCTTTTGGGCAAAGTAGCCTTTTTTATCGATTCGCAACTAAATGCATAAGCGCCCAAATTCACTACGCTTAAAGGAACGTCCACACTCTTTAATGCGCAACCGGAAAAAGCGTGTTGCCCAATCGCCGTAACGGTGCCGGGTATAACAATTTTAGTCAAGCTCGCACAATTTAGAAAGGCTCTGTCGCCTATCTTTTTCAAATTTTCTGGCAACTTGACGTTCTTTACTTTTTTACAGCCTAGAAAGGCTTTCTCACCTATTTCGGTTACGCCGGAGGGGATTACAACCGAACCGCCTTTGCCCGAATATTTTTTCAAAACGCCGTTTTCGATTAAAAAATCGTTACTCTGTTTTTTAGAAGGCGAGGTAAATTTAAACTTTGCATAATACGGATATGGTTTGGAATTTACGGAATCGAGGGCGAATATTGCATTTTTATACCGCTTAAAGTTTTTCGGCATAGTAACGTGCTCAAGCGAGTGACAAGCCGCAAACGCATTGTAGCCTATTTCTTCAACGTTTGACGGTACGGTTAAGCTTTTAAGCTTGAAACAATTACTAAACGCATTCCCCTTTATTGTTTTAACGCTATCCGGAATTACAAAATCGGTAAAATCGTTGAAACTAAACGCCTCAAAAGCAATTTCAACCAGCGTATCGGGCAAAGTCAAACTTTTCAACCTGCATTTTTCAAACGCATTTTCACCGATTTTAGTTATTCCGCTCGGTATTTCACTCGTCCTACATCCCACAACAAGCGTTTTGCCGTCTGCGGTCAAGACACAGTTGTTTCTGCTTATAAAGTTTGTATTCGCACCGACTACGGTTATTTTCTCTAAAGCCGAACAATCTAAAAACGCACCGGGGGAAATTTCATTTACAAGAGCCGAAATAGTTACGCTTTTTATATATCGATCACCCGAAAACGCATATTTTCTGATCTTGGTAACATTATCGGGTATCACCAAGTCAATAAGATCATTGCCGTTTACAATCATTCTATGCGCATGGTTTAACGGATTTGCCATACTGTCTCTGAAAAAGATATTACACCACGCCGACAAATCTGTCACGTTAAGCCACATTAACTTAGCGCAACCCAAGAAAGCGCAACCCTGTATTTCTTTGAGGCTTTTGGGAATTGTTATGCCCGTCAAGCCCAAACAATCTCTAAAAGCATATGAGCAGATAGTCTCAACACCCTCCGATATAACTACATTCTTGATTTTACCATTTCCGCCGAATACATACGCTCCTATGGTTTTTACGCCGTTCGGAATTACTACGTCGCCGCCTTTACCTTTATATTCTACGAGTACGCCGTCTTTGATTACAAAATCGGGCGACGCGGATTGCGGTTGTACCGGCTTTGCGGTTTCCGCTTTTTGCGGCTCCGCTTGAGCTTTCTTTTGCGGATTGTTGTTTACAACCTGAGTGAACAGCTTTGACTGACGCTCGGGTTGCGGCTGTACCGTTTTTACAGTTGCCGTTTTTTGTTGCTCGGCTTGTGCTTTCTTTTCCGCCGCGAGCTTGGCTTGGCGTTCTTCTTCCGCTTTCTTGGCTGCGGCGGCTTTGGCGATTTCCTCGGCGGCAACCTTTGCTTTACGCTCCTGTTCCGCCTTTTGTGCGTCCGCCTGAGCCTTTTTAGCTTCTTCGGCTTTACGCTCTGCCTCTTCCTTGGCTTTACGCTCCCGCTCGGCTTTTATTGCCGCTTGTTCTTTTGCCTTACGTTCTTCCTCTAGCTTGCGAGTCTCTTCTTCCTGCGCTTTACGTTCCTTATCCGCGCGGGCGCGCTCTAACATTTCGAGAAGCTCTTCGGGCGACTGAATAGCCGAGCTCTTTTGACTGCGCAGTTCTTCGATTATTTTACGCTGTTCTTCGAGCTGTTTAAGAAGCGACGCTTGCTCGGCTTTACGCGCTTTTTCTTCCTCGGCTTTTCTCTTAGCCTCTTCCTCGCGGCGCCTCTTCGCTTCGGGCGTGTGGTTGTCTACAAAGTTAAGTACACGCTCCTGT
>CAZBTB010000249.1:0-2797 GCA_964494605.1 uncultured Lachnospiraceae bacterium | reverse complement strand
CGCGGGTCCGGAGCACGGCCCCGAAGGGGATTCGCTCCGGAGAGCGCCACCAGGCAGCGTTGGTGGGATTAGCGACACGTAACGATAAAAATGGCGAAGAATCAGAACCTTTCGCTTAATCCCGCTAAGATAAGCGGATTGTGCGGAAGGCTGATGTGCTGTCTCAGTTACGAAAACGCGCACTACGCCGAAACCAATAAGAAGATGCCCAAAGTTGGTTCAATGGTGTTTACGTCCGATAAGAGAAAGGGCACTGCCGTTTCGCTCAACCAGCTCAAAGAGACGGTAAAAGTCAAGTTCGAGGAAAACGACAAGATCGAGTTTGCCGACGTTCCGCTTGCCGAGCTTTCGTTTAAGAGCAAAGGATTCGTTAAGGACGATGACAAGGACGACGAGTCGGACGATATAAAAAATTTGCTCGACTAGCGTAAAAATCATAGACAAAAGTAAAGTTTAATGCTATAATGTGTGTAGGTAATGGTAGTCAAAAACTTTTGTGTTCCGACTACAGTTACCTTAGGATTAAATCTATAAAGGAGAATAAAATCATGGCACATCAGATTTCCGACGAATGTATCGCTTGCGGTTCCTGCGAGGGACAATGCCCCGTCAACGCTATCAGCCTCGGCGACGGCAAGTATGAAATCAATGCCGATGAGTGCATCGATTGCGGCGCTTGCGCTGCTCAGTGCCCCGTCGGAGCGATTTCCGAGAAGTAATTTCATAAGGTAACGAAGAGCGGTTCGGTATTTGCCGAGCCGCTTTTCTTTTTGTTAATTTACCGGTGATTTACGCATACTAGCCCTATGAAAAAGAACCTGAAATATCTTTTTACGGGTGCGGGTATGCTTGCCGTGTGTTCGGTACTCGGAAAGCTCCTCGGCGCCATGTACCGTATACCTTTAACCAACGTTCTCGGCGGCGAGGGCATGGGACTTTATCAAATGGTCTTTCCGCTGTATACATTGCTGTTGACTGTTTCGAGCGGCGGACTGCCCGTTGCCATTTCGCGTATCGTTGCAGTCAAGATGTCCGATAACGACGAGAGGGGAGCGGCTAAGGTGCTTAACGTTTCTCTTGTCGCGCTCTTTGTTATCGGACTCGTAGGGTCTGTGCTTTTGGCGGCGCTGAGCGCTCCGCTTGCCCGCTTACAGGGGAACGGCGACGCGACTATGGCGTATCTCGGAATTTCGCCCGCCGTGCTGTTAGTTGCGATTTTGTCCTGCTACAGGGGCTATTATCAGGGGCGGGAAAATATGCTGCCGTCCGCCGCCTCGCAGCTTATCGAACAGGTGGTTAAACTCGTTTTCGGGCTGTGGTTTGCCAAAGCTCTTATGCCTAAAGGCGTTGCTTACGGAGTGCTCGGCGCGCTACTCGGCGTGTCGGCGTCCGAGCTTATTGCGGTTGTCGCGCTAATGCTGACGTATCTCGGCACAAAGCTCAAGCGCGACAAAAACTTCGTTCATATCAAGCACCGTCGGCTCATGACCGAAACTTTGGGCGACGAAGGCTTGGGAGATGTTAAACGACCGATTCAAGAAAAGCCGCGCCGTTCTAAAGTTAGAGGCAGGGGCGACAGCATCAGGCGGGTCAGGGCTTTCGAGACGGCTGCGGAAGAGGCGGCATTGCTCGACGAACAGATTTCTATCGAGCGCAGCGAAAGACTGCGCATTATCGCAAAGGAACGCGAAGAGGCGACCGAGCGGCAGAAGAAGGAACAGGCGATAACGCTCGGCGGCGACTCGGACTTTGCAGGCGATATGACGGCGGAACTCGGTATCAGCGCGGCAGGTGCGGGGTTGCAGTCAAGCTGTAAGATAAGCGGACAAAAGGACGTGACCACGGTTTGGGAGATACTTAAGAGTATTTTTAAAGTCGCACTGCCCGTGACCTTCGGCTCGCTCGTTCTGCCGCTTACGCAGGTTGCGGACAGCGTGCTTATAATAAATATTCTGACCGCTCTCGGCGTTACGCCCGCCGTCGCCACCATGGCTTACGGGCTTGTAAGCGGTACTGTCATGACGCTCGTAAATATGCCCGTAGTCGTGATTTTCGCGTTCTCCGTTGCACTGCTGCCTAAGATTGCAAAGGCGTGCGCCGACCGCCAAACCGTTGCGCACGAGGCAGGCTTTTCCATGAAGCTCTGTTCGTGCTTAGGATTACTCATGTTTCTTTTTATGTTCGTTTACGCCCGTCCCATTGTCGAAGTTTTGTACGCTAAAGGCTTAACAACCGACCAGCTCGAGCTGTGTATAAATCTGTTGCGCCTGTCCTCGTTTACCGTGTTTTACGTAAGTATCGTTCAGGTCGCGACCGCCGTTATGCAAGGACTCGACTATGCTAAAACGCCCGCAATAAATCTCGCAATCGGCGCGCTTGTCAAGATTGCGCTCACCGCCGGACTTTTGTACGTCGTGGGCATTTACGGCGCGGTCATTGGTTCAATAGGCTGTTACTCGGTTACGGCTATACTCGACCTTATTTCCGTCCGCCGCCGGGTTCCGTTAAAGCTAAACGCGAAAAAAGCCTTCGTTCCGATCCTCGCGACCGCCGCGTTTCTCGCCGTCGGCATAACTACGCTCAAGTTTTTGCCCGTGTCCTCGCCGCTATTACTGATGCTGTCTTCCGTGCCTCTTGCCGTCATTGCGTTTTTGCTCGTGATTTTTCTTTTCAAGTGGTTCGAGGTCTGGGAAATCAAAAGGATATTGCCGCTGTAAAATGTTGAGATTCCTCGAACTCGCGCTGTCTCGCGTTTTTGGTAAAAACGCACGCGCTTGTGAATACCGTCGCAAAAATG
>CAZBTB010000248.1:0-2805 GCA_964494605.1 uncultured Lachnospiraceae bacterium | reverse complement strand
CCAAAATCAAGGAGCTGTGGGACAAATTCGTTAAGTCCGAAGAGTAAAATAACGTTAGCCAAAACTACCGTTACCTGTCGGTATGCGCTAAAGAAAAACGGAGGAGAATATGTTGGAAAATTCAAGAAAAACATGGATGCGGGTTGTGCTCGTGGTGTTGAGCATTGTAATGCTGTTCGGCGTTTTCGGGCTGTCGTCGCACGGGGCCGCGGAAGCGAAAAACATAGTCAAGGGCGACACGGCGGCGAATATCCGCGTAGTTCAGCAGCGACTCAGTAATCTCGGCTATTACACCGGCAAGGTGGACGGAATCTGGGGAACTCGCACGCGTACCGCGGTTAAGAACTTCCAAAAAGCCAAAGGACTTGTTGCCGACGGAATAGTGGGAGCAAAGACCGAAAAGGCGCTCGGGATTACTTTATCGAGCGGCGGCGGTTCTACTAACTCGCTGTCAAGCAGCGAACTTAACGTGCTTGCTAAGTGCGTTTATGCCGAGTCGCGAGGCGAGCCGTACACGGGACAGGTTGCCGTTGCCGCGGTTGTGTTAAACCGCGTGCGTTCATCCTCGTTCCCCAATACGGTTGCAGGAGTCGTGTACCAAAAGGGCGCGTTTACCGCAGTCAGCGACGGACAAATCAACCTTACGCCCAACGAAACCGCATATAAGGCGGCTCGCGACGCGTTAAACGGTTGGGACCCCACAAACGGTTGCTTGTATTATTACAATCCCGCAACTGCCACGAGTAAATGGATTTGGTCGCTTAAGGTTGAGCTGACTATCGGTAAGCATTCGTTTGCCCGTGCTTGAGTGCCTATGCATCGCAAAATAGTTCTGAAAGCTTCGAGTTTTCTCGGGTTACGTAGGCGAACTACGCGCCCGCTCGAAAACTTTCACTTTCTTTCTCTTTTGCGCGCCTAGACCCTCAGGACTTTGAGGACGACGGAGAGTTTTAATTCTATTCAAGGAGAAAATTATGAGAACAGTGGAAAGAAAAAGAAGAAGCAATATATTTTTAATTGCCGCGCTTGTAGGCTTTATGGTGCTGAGCGGCGTGATGATTGCCGGCACTTCGATAATAAATGCGGAGAGCGTCAACAGAAAGAACACACTCGAGAACATGTACAGCCGTGCGCTGTACGATATGTGCGACAGCGTAAACAACCTCGAGGTCAATCTGTCCAAGCTTATGGTAGCGTCGTCGAAGGCTGAGAGCGTGCCCATAATCAACGACACCATTGCGCAGGCAGAGCTTGCCGAATCGTCGCTGTCGGGTCTTCCTCTCGATATGAACAATATCGTCAAAACGAGCAAGTATTTCAATCAGGTAGGCGACTGGTGCCGCAGTTATTCTACGGCAATAATGAAGGGCGCGGACACCTCGGCATACGTAAATCAAGCCGAAACGCTGTATATCGCCGCGCGCAACATCAACGCGAATTTGAAAGAACTTGCCGCAAACATTGACGGAAAGAAGATAACCGAGAGCGTAGGCGAACATAGACTTTTAAGCCTTGACATGGCGTTTTCGTTCGAGGATATGGAAAACAACAGTATCGAATATCCCGAGCTTATTTACGACGGACCGTTCTCGGACGCGAAAAAATATTGTTATCACGCGATTGAGAATCTGCCCGAAATATCGGTGGACGCCGCAATAGAAAAGCTGAGTGAAAAACTAGGTATGAGTAATACCGTGTTCGTGGGCGAGACTAACGGAAAGACCGATATGTACGAGTTCGACGGCATGATAGGCGGCGAACAAGCGCATGCGTCCGTGACGAAAAAAGGCGGAATGATATTGGGCTTTAACCGTACCAAGTCCGTGGGCGAGGTTAAGCTGACGCAGGAAGAGGCGTCGCGTATCGCTGTGGAAAAGATCGGCGGCTTAGGCTTCGAAAACCTCGAGGCTATCTGGTACAACGCCGAAAACGGAGTGGGATTTGTCAATCTTGCACCCGTAGTTGACGACGTTGTTTATTATACCGATCTCGTTAAAGTAAAGGTCGCGCTCGACGACGGCTCGATCTTAGGCGCAGAGGCAACGGGATACTGCTCGGGTCACCGCGATCGTGATTATAAGCCTGTGATTTCGGCAAAGACCGCACGTTCTCTTGTCAGCGAGAAGATAATGATCGAAAAGGTTTCGCTTGCCGTTATTCCCGACGGTGACGACGAACGCTTCTGTTACGAAGTCTACGGTAGCTATAAAGGTCTCGATTACTTTATCTATCTGGATGCGGTAACGGGCGAACAAGCCGACGTATTAAGAGTAATAGATAGCAATCAGGGTTCAATGATAATGTAAATTATTTTAATCGGTGGAGATTCCTCCGCTACGCGTCGGAATGACATTTACAGTGCATGGGCTACCATTTGTCATTCCGAGCGAGCGGTTACGCGACGAGGAATCTCCACCGATTATATTTTTTCTAAGGTGGAGATTCCTCACTTTGTTTCGGAATGACATTACAGTGCATGGGCAACCGTTGTCATTCCGAGTGAGCGGTTACGCGACGAGGAATCTCACTGATTATATTTTTTCTAAGGTGGAGATTCCTCACTATGTTTCGAAATGACGTTATAAAGAAAGGGCAACCGTTGTCATTCCGAGCGAGCGGTTACGCGACGAGGAATCTCACTGATTATATTTTTTCTAAGGTGGAGATTCCTCACTATGTTTCGGAATGACATTATAAAGAATGGGCAACCATTTGTCATTCCGAGCGAGCGGTTACGCGACGAGGAATCTCACCGATTATATTTTTTCTAAGGTGGAGATTCCTCACTTTGTTTCGGAATGACAT
>CAZBTB010000247.1:0-2854 GCA_964494605.1 uncultured Lachnospiraceae bacterium | reverse complement strand
GAGGTCGTGCGTTATAAGCATGATACTGCCCGCAATCTTTTTTCTGACGTCGCGGAGCAAATCGAGTATCTGCGCCTGAATGGTAACGTCAAGCGCGGTCGTCGGTTCGTCCGCGATAATGAGCTTGGGGTTGCAACTGAGCGCCATTGCGATCATGACACGCTGACGCATACCGCCGCTGAGCTCGTGCGGATAGGATTTATAAACATGTTCGGGCATGGCGATACCGACAAGCTCGAGCATTTCGATACTGCGCTTTTTCGCGGTTTCCTTATCTGCGCCGTTGACGTGCAAAAGCGTAACCTCGTCAAGCTGATAGCCTATCGTAAAGACGGGGTTTAAGCTCGTCATGGGCTCTTGGAAGATCATGGAAATTTCTCTTCCGCGAATGGACGACATTTCGCCGAGCGGCATTTTGGCGATGTCGAGCACCTCTTCGTGCTCGTCGTAAACCTTGATCATGCGCGGCTTGCCCTTTTTATCGAAAACCTGCTCCATGACGGGCTCGCCCTTTTCGTCCAATACAGGCTTGCCCTCTTTGGTTTTTTCGCGCATAACCGGCTCGTAACGCACGGCAATTTTCTGCTTTCCGTTATCGTCCAATACAGGCTCGGTAACGGGTTCGCCGTTCTCGTCGAGAACGGGCTTGCAGTCCTCATCCAAAACAAAGCGCGTCATAGGCTCTTCGACTCTGACCTTTTTGGGCTTGCCGAAGATATTGAGAACGGGCTCCATAACGGGATTGCCCTTTTCGTCGAGCACAACCTCGTCCGGCTCGCGCTTTACGCGCATAAGCGGCTCGTACTGCTTGACTAAAACTGGATTACCCTTTTTGTCCTTGGCTTCTTCCATAACGGGTTCGCCGTTCTCGTCAAGAACGGGATTGCCCGCCTCGTCGAGCTTTTGCACCATTTTGGGCAAAACCTTGTGAGTGCGAACGGTGGAGCGGAAGCGGATACTGCCGTCCACAATCTGCCCCATTGGCGCTTGAACGAGCTGCATGAGCGAAAGGCTTGTAACGGACTTGCCGCAACCCGACTCGCCCACGACGCCCACGGTCGTGCCCTCGGGAATGGAGAACGAAACGCCGTTTACGGCTTTGCTTACGCCGTTATCGGTATAAAAGTAAGTGTGTAAGTTCTCGAACTCGACGATGTTTTTGGGGTCTTTCATTTCGGTGACGTAATCGTCACGCTTGTATGCCGCGCGGCGCTTGGTCAGTTCCCTG
Organism: uncultured Lachnospiraceae bacterium; assembly: GCA_964494605.1. Lineage (GTDB taxonomy): Bacteria > Bacillota > Clostridia > Christensenellales > Pumilibacteraceae > UBA10677. The sequence goes on along the minus strand of CAZBTB010000247.1, from coordinate 1,626 downwards.
ACGGTGCGCGCGTTTTCCTTTGCGATGTTACGCGACTCTTTCGCCGAGATATAATGCTTGTTTTGTTCTTTTGCCATAGCCTTATCTCCTCGACTTGGGGTCAAACGCGTCTCTTAATCCGTCGCCCACGAAGTTGAACGCGAGAACGGCGAGAACGATACAGATACCGGGCGACACCCAAAGATTGGGGTACAGCCTCAGCGCCGTGTTGTTAGCCGCGGCGGTAATCATATTGCCCCAGGTAGCGTAAATGGGATCGAGACCGATACCCAAGTATCCTAAGGTCGCCTCTGTCAGAATTATTCCGCCTAAGCCCAATGTCATGGAAACTATAAGCTGCGGCATGACGTTGGGAATAAGGTGCTTGAATATCTTGCGCCAGACGGGAAGTCCGGACGCCTCGGCGCTTATCATAAACTCCTGTTCTCTGAGCGACAGTATCTGACCGCGGACAAGCCTTGCCGTGCCCGCCCAGCCGAACAGCGTAAGCGTTGCCATCATTATATACAGTCTTGCCACGCCGTCGACGCCCAGCTCTTTGAGCGCGACACCCATAATCATGAGCATGGGGGTTGTGGGAACGCAGTTGAAAATATCGACTATACGCATGATGAGCTGATCGACCCACTTGCCGAAATAGCCCGCAAGTCCGCCGAGCAGCACGCCCAATATCGTTTCGAGAATTACGACGACGAAACCGACGGTAAGCGATATTCGTCCGCCGTACATAAGACGCGTGAATACGTCGTAGCCCTTGTCATCCGTTCCCAGCCAATGGCTCCAGGACGGCTTAAGATAGTTGGTAGGCTCGGAGAACGTTACTATATAATACGTTTCCCTTTCGCCCGTAGCCTCGTTTACAATCTCGACGGGGGTTACGTACTCTTCCTTAACGGACACGCTGTAATCGGAATTTTGTTCGCCCCAGGGACTGAAAACAGGTCCGATAAAGGAGAACGCGAACAGGATTATCAGAATGACAAGTCCCGTCATAGACAGCTTGGAGCGGAAAAACCGCTTTAACACAAGCCGCCCGGGACTTAAGGTTCGGTCGGTTGCCGCCTCGACTGCGCCGTGACCGTCGTTTTCTATCTCGGTAACTTCTTGATTCTGTGCAATGTTTTCGATATTAGTCGTTTCGTCGGTTACGGCGGTCATACCCTCGTGGGTTGCGCCGAAGTCCGCGCCCGCATCTTCGGTTACGACGTTATCGGCAACGTTAGTTACGACTTCGCTGTTTTCGGCGATTTCGGGCGTAACGTTGCTTTCTTTGTTTTGGGTTTTCTTTGTCGTTTTCTTAACAGCCTTTTTCTCGGTTTCGGGCTGAATTAACTTTTTATCGTTGTCTTCCATTTCGCCCTCCTTACTTCCCGAGTTTTACGCGCGGGTCTACCACTGCGTACATAAGGTCGCTAAGTAACGTTCCTATAACCGTCAGAATTGCCAGGAACATATTGTATCCCATTATAAACGTGACGTCGGACACAACAAGCGCGTCGTAAGCCATTTTACCTATGCCGGGGATAGAGAAAACCGTTTCGGTAATCATTGCGCCGCCGAACAAACTGGGTAATATTCCCGCCATCATGGTAACAAGCGGTATCATGGTGTTGCGGAATGCGTGCT
>CAZBTB010000246.1:0-2869 GCA_964494605.1 uncultured Lachnospiraceae bacterium | reverse complement strand
CGCTCGCATCCGTACTGTTCGCAAAGCCGGCAACCGTTGCCGTCACACCCTGTTTTAATCCGTTGTAGGTGTATGAGTCCGAAGTGAACTGAACAGTGAGCGACTTTTTGCCGATACTCCAGTTTTGCGTAGCATTGGACGCGGTCGTATCAAACGAATAGTTTTGATTATTGACACCCGTTATACTTGCCGTATACACGCCTGCGTTCTTTGCACTCGTCGTTCCGCCGTAAGTAAATTGTACGTTGTCGCCGGAAACAACACCGGACATTGTTGCGCTGACGCTTTGCACGCTTCCGTTGTAGCTTAACGTCGACGCAGTCCAACTGTTTACTGTAACGGGACGCTTTGTTACAGCCCAGCTATAATTAATAAAACCTTGATTTATTTCGGAAATCGTATAGTTTTTGTTGTCTACACCGGTAACCCGAGTTAAAACCGTTTCGGTCGCGTCGGTGCACTTTTCATTTGAATACACCAAATTAACGGTTTCGGAGCCCACCTTACCGCCGAATTGCATGGTTGCGACGTGTTGTTTCCTATCGTATTCGACCGAATTCGAAGAAACTTCCTTTCCGTCGATTAACCATTTGACGTAAGTAAGCGGTTTTGGCTTTACGGTAAGCTTAGTCGTAAGCGTTGCGGTCTGATAGTTTTCGCGATCTGCGTTATTGTTCATCTGCAACAATGCTTCGACATTATATGTGCCGGCATCCGTAACGCCTATTGAGGTTTTCGAAACGTCTGCACCGTTGTCGGTTGTTCCGCTGTAGCTGTAAGAAATGGCTACTCGTGACCCCGAAGGCAAGCTTCCGCTGCAATGTATCGTTTGATTTGCACCGGTATATACCTTCTCGTAGGCGCTCTCGAAACGCACATCGTTTATATCAAGGACTTTACGCGCAACGGTAACGTCGACTTCGGCCTCGGCAACGGATGTTTCCCCGTAAGGAGAAAATGCCGTAACAGTCACAACGTAGCGACCGCTGTCTGCAACGTTTTTAACCGTCTGAGTAACTTCGCCGCCTGCAAAAACATCATCGTTCTTTTGCCATTTGCGGCTGTACGTCATTTTTTTACTGTTGTACGAAATATCGGACAGCGGATGGTTGATAACCACGTTCATGGCAAGCGAAAGGTCCTCGTCATAAGTAAAATGAACAGTGCTGTTATCGCCCGAAATATTTACGTTTTTCGTTCCGGTTTTATTGAAATTAAATTCGACTGTAGGCTTGTCAAGTACCCATTCGCCAAAAAGCTGCACATTACGAGACAAAGTGTGAGAATCGGTTACATACTCGCCCGTCTCGCCTACCTTCCATTTTATGCCGTCAGTATAACCGGGGCGGTCTCCGACTACAGGGAAATTTCGGATATTTTCATCCGTCCAACGCATTTCTTCTATTGCGTCGCTCGGTTTATACGTACCCCAGTCAAGTTCCGCTCTGTACTCGGGGAGCCATTTGGCGTATAACGCGGTGCTCTTAGTGAAAACTCTTTGCTCGTCCTCTTTGAATATACATTCGTTATTCAGCGCACGGTCGAAATACCAGCCTCTGAACGCACTGTCGGCTTTCGCGCCGTCGGTTCCCATCTCTTCGCGGTCGCGAATATATGCAAGCGTATCGACGGACGGAGCCGTGCCGATAACGTTTCCGTTTGTCAAATCGGAATAGCCGATTTTAACCTCATCGCCAACTTTTGCAAAAATACTGTCGATATAATAATTGCAATCGGTATAAAAGTCCACGCAAAACTCATCGCTGTCTAAAATAGGCGTAAAGTTAGAGACGTACTCGAGATTGTTTTGCCTGTAATTGTTATAAATATCCTTGCCGACCTCGATATTTACGTTCTTGCTCATTCCGTCAAGTGACACTATGTTGCCGACGGACGTACCTGCCATTATGATTTTTTCCAGCGATTCGCAATTAAGATACCCAATGGAAAATTCAGCCTTGCTTTCGTACTGCAATGTCTTAAGCGAACTACTCTTAATCGCACCTTCGCCTATGCTGACGACGGAAGCGGGCAAAACCAGCGACTGAATTTTATCGTTTGAAATAGCTCCGGACTCTATGTACCTAAGATTGCTGACCATGGTAACGTCAGAAACGGTAGTATTTTCCTCGCCACCCTGTGCGGCGGTACGCACGCGCTTCGTGTCGGTCAGCGTGCCGAAAGTGATTTCCTGCACTTTGAATTTATCTAAGATTCCGTCCTCTACCAATGCACCTTTTGCGATACCGATAACGGGTTTGTTATTGTACGTTGCGGGAATATTGAGCGTAGGCGCCGTTCCGCGGTAAACGTTTGTTACGATGTAACCTTCTTTATCATCTGAGAGTTTGTACTGAACAGCTCTGGACTCTGCAAATAAATCGTAAAGCTTAGGCGGCATTTTATAAGCCATCAACGTCCCGACCTGTGCGAGAACTATAACCGCACAAAATACGGTATAAATACGTACGTACTTTCTTGCCCTGGATTTGATTTTACGTTCGTCGCCTCTTACGCTCGGACGGATCATTGCATCGATTGCCTTGCGGTCGAGAGCCGGCCAAATCAAGTACGTAGCGATTGCCGTAAACAACTGAATACAAGCAATAACCGATAAATCCAATCTGAGAGTACCGAGCTCGAGCGTCCCCGCCACCGTTTCGCCCACCAGAGCCAAAATCCAAACCACACCTATAATATAAGAAAGCACCGGCAAAAATCTGAAATAAATACCGAACGAGCGTTTTGTGATATAATCGGCAAGACATAAACCTATCTGTACGACATTGATTGCCATTAGGATATAGATATGAGTCATAACTCCGCTCGGGCAGCCGCGTTTTGACGCAAAGAACGCCGTCACAAGCGT
>CAZBTB010000245.1:0-2878 GCA_964494605.1 uncultured Lachnospiraceae bacterium | reverse complement strand
CCGAAGTAACGACGCTGTCGGGCGCCGTGTAGCCGTAAAATACGTACAAACCGGGATCTCCCGCAAGCAAGCCCGGAATACTCGTTACGATAAACGTCGTCATAATCGGATATACCGAGGGCATACACACATAGCGCAATATCTGCAGATGATTCGCGCCTTCGAGTCTTGCGACCTCGAAAAGCGATTCGCCCTCTCCCTTCATCGCATTCATATAAATGATGATATTGGAGGAAAAGCCCGTCAACAGCATGTAAAAAAGTATCGTCCCGAAATTATACCTTTCGTCCCGCAACAGACTGATGGTTTTTATGCCGAACATTTTCTCGAACAGAGAGGGCAAAGCGTTTTCGGCGAATTTTCCGAAAAGCATAGCCGTCACGATGCCCGAAATCATGGTGGGTATCATGATGCAGAACCGCCAGAACGCGGAGCCTTTGATGTTGACGACCAGAAGATACCCGAACAAGATATTGAGCGGCATACCGAAAATCAGCGAAAAAAACCAGAATTTTACGGAGTTCCACATATAGCCGAGCAAATTGCCTTCGGATCCGATATCGCGAAAGACCTGCCTGAAGTTTTCCAATCCCACCCACTCGGACTGAAAAGTGGCTGTGTTCGTCCTCTGGAAACAAAGCAGAATGGTATTGAAATTTATTATGACGTAAAAAACAATGAAATTCAGAAGCGGCCACGCCAAAATCCCGTATACGAACAGATATTTCATGCGCGTTATCGAATTTTTGCTTCGGATACTTTTGCTTTTCTTGTCGCGAATACTCTTGCTCATCCTAAAATCGTCTCCCAATTCGAACGGTAATACTCGTAATTCGCATCGTACAGCTGCCGAGCGTTGCAAGTGGTCGTTATACCCGCACCGCGAAGAAAGAAATCGATGGGATACGAAGTGGATTTATTTGCGGCATAGTACCAAGTCGATTTTCGGTTTTCACCCGCCATCGTTTTCGCATACCTACTGGCCGTGAAAAAATAAGTATCTTCGGACCTGAACATCTCGTTCATCGTCCGGGCGAATTTGGTCATACGTGAATAATGCGCCTCGGTTATTCCCGAATCGAAAGGAATCAATCCGCCGGTGGCAATCGCCGTTTCGTTAAGTACGTCGTTGGAGTAAAGATAGGAAACGAAATCCTTAATCGCGTCGAGCTTGTTTGTATCGGACTGCTTCTTGACGCTTATCGCCTCGATACCGAAAGAGTTGAGCGGAACTTTATCGTAAACACCGTTGTCGTCCAACATCGGAGGCATCATCATGCGGTAGTCTCTCGTTCCGTACGCATAATCGGTAAATCCGCGGTTATACAATGAATTGAAGTTCGCTCTCGCCTCGTTCTCCCACCAGTTGCCCTCGTAAAGAAACGCTGCCTGCCCGTCCGCAGTAAGACCTCTGTTGAAAGCGTTTCCGTATACGAACGCCTTCTGTGCGTCCGTATGACTTGTGGAATATTTTGCCGAACTCGAATGATAATAAGTCGGATCGGCAAGATAATCGTCGATAAATTTAAACGATTCGTAAATACCCGCCATTCTGTAAACTTCGTATCCGTTTTCCGGAGTAATATCAATAACGTTTTGAGTTTTGGGATTCGTATAGGTTCCGTCGAGACCGAAGAATATATTTTCTACGGTATTTCTGCCGGCATAATCATAGAACATGCTCCAAAACAAAGGGCTCAGATAATAAGAGAATTTTCCCGACCAAAGGTAAGCGGACATACTGCTCTTAATTGCGCCGAGCATAAGATTGTACTCCTGCAAATTTTTCGGATGGCCGTCGTCCCACGTTCCCTCTTTTCCGTCTCTGCCCGGACTGAGACTGTCGTTGGGCGAATTGATGAGCTGACCGTTCCGCCCGATCAAGAAGCATTTATCTTTGAAAATTTCATGGTCGTACACAAAGCCCGAAACACCCATGAATATGGGGACCGTAAAGACTTCTCCTTGATAGGAAAAAGCGCTGTCCCACATTTCCTGCTCGATCATTTTTTCGCGGATAGTCCGCGATTCTCCCTTTGCGGGAGCGTCGACGACGCCTGTCAGGTTTTCCAGATACCCTTTTGCATAAGAGCTCTCTTCCGGCGTATTGAGCATTATATCGTACTGACACGTTCCCGCTTCGAGGTTTGCCTCGAAAGTATACCATTCGTCTTTATTCGGCGATACGATAACCTGATATTTATCGTTCGTCTCGTTCCATGAACGCGCCGCCTTGACCGCCCATTCATATCCGTAGCCGCCGTTAAACACGCTGAATACGATCTGAGTTTTGTTTTTGTCGATAATCTGCTCCAGGTTATCGCCCGAGTCATCGGACCCGCCCGGTCCGTTACTCGGCATACAGCCCGCAAGCCCTACCACCGCCATAACCATACTAAGCAGAACTACAAGTAATTTTTTCATATCAACCCTCCGTTAAATTTTTATAAATATCGGCAAATCCGCCGAATTTACGTTAATGGTGTACAATCCGCTTCCAAAGACGCTGCCGTCTTTGAGGCTTTTCCATTTTCCGCGGGGAAACCAGACCGCGCGACTCGTTGCACCGCGCTCGCATACCGGCGCAACGAGATATCTGCTTCCGAGCATAAACTGATCCGTGACTCTTTCCAACCCCTCTCCCGGGAATTCGTATTCCATAAGCCGCAATATCGGTTCGCCCGTCTTTGCCGCCTCGTCGAACAGGTCGGTTATGTACTCCTTAAAAGATTCTCTGAGTTCGATCGACTTTATAAAAGCCTGCGTCAGATTCGGGTAATTGTTCCAAAAAGGGAAAGAAAATTGTATATACGGCATCAGCGCCTCTGCCTGACAGCTGCGAATGACCAGCTCCTCGTCGACAGTCGTCCATTCTCCC
>CAZBTB010000244.1:0-2908 GCA_964494605.1 uncultured Lachnospiraceae bacterium | reverse complement strand
GGTTAAGCTTATTCGTTCGTATGCGGGGCGCATGGGTGTCGAGCTTACGGCAAAGGAAAACGACGCGACCAAATTCAATCCCGAGTTCGAAGAAGGCTTCGATTGCGTGATTTGAGACGTTCCGTGCAGCGGTATAGGCGTTATGTTCAATAAGCCTGACATTCTCATAAATCGTAAGGAGAGCGATATAGCCGAGCTCAGCCGCCTTCAGTATGAAATTCTGACGCAGGCGGCGCGTTACGTAAAGCGCGGCGGATATTTAAACTATTCGACCTGTACGGTCTTTAAAGAGGAAAACGAGGACGTTGTAAACAGATTTTTAGAAGCAAACGGCGATTTTGAATTGTGTGAATCAATGATAAATGACTTACCTGCGCCTAAAGACGGATTTGTGCATGTCTATCCGCAAACCGACGGCGCGGACGGATTTTTTATGGCAAAGCTCAGGAGAAAGAATGTATAATTTAGCCGATTACAATTTAGCCGAGATTAACGGTATTCTGACCTCGGAGTTCGGAGTTCCGTCGTACCGCGCAAAACAGCTTTTCGCTCACATTGCGCGGTTCGACAGCTACGCCGAAATGAGCGATTTGCCTGCGAAATTCCGCGAGGAGCTTAAAGTCAAGTACGTCGACCGCGCGGTGGAAATAGAGAAGAAGCTGACTTCGGCGGACGGTACGGTCAAATATCTGTATAGATTAAACGACGGAAATATAATCGAGGGAGCGTTTATGACTCAGAGCTACGGCAACACGCTGTGCGTTTCCACGCAGGTCGGCTGCCGGATGGGCTGTGCTTTCTGCGCATCGGGAATAGGCGGATTGGTGCGTAACCTTACCGCGGGCGAAATCCTGTCGCAGGTTCTGTGCGTAAACAGGGATCAAGGCGGAACGGTAAATAAACGCGCCGTAACCAATATCGTGCTTATGGGCAGCGGCGAACCGCTCGATAATTACGACGAAGTGACTAAGTTTCTGCGACTTGTATCTTCTCCCGACGGCATAAACGTCAGCGAACGCAATATATCGCTGTCCACCTGCGGAATTGCGGAAAACGTTTACCGTCTTGCCGACGACGGCTTTAACGTAACGCTTACTTTTTCGCTTCATGCCAGCACCGACGAATACCGCCGCACGGTTATGCCGATAGCTAATAAGTACACGATTCGCGAGATTATAGACGCGGCTAAGTATTATTTCGATAAGACAGGGCGGCGCGTTATATTCGAATATACCATGATAAAAGGCGTAAATATCAACTTTTTCGATGCAAAACGTCTTTCCGAGCTACTCAAAGGCTTTCCCGCTCACGTCAATTTGATTCCGTTAAATCCCGTTCCAGAAAAGGGACTTAAAGGCTGTACCAAGCAAGAGGGCGAACGGTTCTGTAAAAAGCTTAACGAGCTTAACGTAAGCGCGACTATCCGTAAGTCCAAAGGCGCGGACGTGGGCGGAGCGTGCGGACAACTCAGACGCAGTTATATAGGCGGCAAAAAATGAGCGAATTCTATAGAATAATCAAGCATAAATCTGACGAGTTCGAGCTTGACTGTAACGGCGAAATCAAGCGTTTGAGAGCAAGAGGCAGGCTCAAGAAAAACGGCGAGCTGCTGGTTGGCGATTTCGTTAAAACCGAGGTGTTTGAAGGCATCGAAGTGATTACGGAAGTGCAAAAACGCCGGAATTCTCTTATCAGACCTTCGGTAGCCAATGTGGATTTGATTGTGCTCGTCGTAGCGCCTAAGCCCGAAATCGATTGGTTTTTGGCAGACAAAATGATAATCAACTGCCACCGTGCGGGCATAGGTTGCGTAATTTGCCTTAATAAAAGCGATTTGCCCGACCTCGGCTTAAAAGAACAACTAAGAAAACAATACGCTGCCGACGTCGACGCCGTGGTATCGGTTTCAGCGGCTAACGGAGACTTAAAAGAGCTTTTGCCCGAAATCAAAGGTAAGCTCGTTTGCTTTGCCGGGCAGTCCGCCGTAGGAAAATCGACTATATCAAACGGTATTTTGGGCGGTAATTACCGCGAAACGGGAGCGTTAAGCGACAAAATCGGCAGAGGTAAAAACACTACGACTACAGCCGCGATATTAAAGTCCGACGACGGATTTTTGTTTATCGATACGCCCGGGTTTTCTATGCTGGACGTATTCGAGGACGATTACACCGAGCTTCCGCTTTATTACTCGGAGTATGTCGAGCTGTCGGACGGTTGCAGGTTTCATCCCTGTACGCATACGGCAGAGCCCGATTGTGCGGTAAAAAGTGCGGTTAGTGAAGGAAAACTCAACGAAGAACGCTATAACCGCTACATAAAGATATTTAACGAAAGTAAAAACGCGTTTCAAAACGTAAGGAGAAAATAAACTATGAAAAAGACTATGATCGCCCCGTCCGTACTTACCGCCGATTTCGGCAAAATGGGTGAAGAAATCGAGCGTATTACCGCAGCGGGTTCGGACCTCATTCACTGCGACGTAATGGACGGCGTTTTCGTGCCCAACATTTCCTTCGGTCCGAAAATGGTAGAGGATATAAAAAAGCATACGGATTTACCGCTTGATGTACATCTTATGATTACACGCCCCGAGCGTTATATCGACAGATTTGTTGCTGCCGGCGCAGATTATCTTACCTTTCATTACGAGGCAACCGATTCGGTCATGTACTGCTTAGACGCAATTCGCAAAAAAGGCATAAAAAACGGACTTGTGATCAGTCCCGACACCGATGCGAATCTTATATTAAAGTTTTTGCCCTATACCGATATGTTATTGGTCATGAGCGTTTATCCCGGCTTCGGCGGACAAAAATTCATTCCGTCTGCGCTCGATAAACTCCGCATTATTTCAGCGGAAATAGAGAGACTTAAGCTCGAAACCCGTCTAGAGATCGACGGAGGG
>CAZBTB010000243.1:0-2921 GCA_964494605.1 uncultured Lachnospiraceae bacterium | reverse complement strand
GAACGCATAAAAAAATCAATATACACGGTTCGCCAAAAAGAGTAAAATCTTCCGCAATTAAAAATCCGATAAAAACTATTTGACATATTCTTAATCTTGCTTTATACTCGTAATATGGAAACAAAATACTACAAGCACAAAATCGAAAATCTATTGGTTGTGGGCAAAATCATAACCATTCATTACTTCGAATTTGACAAAAACTTCCGCTCGAAAGGCGAAAGTCACGATTTTTGGGAGCTTATTTACGCCGACAAAGAATCCGTAATCTGTACCGCGGGCGATAAAACGATAGAACTGAACGAAGGCGAAATACTCTTTCAAAAGCCCAACGAATTCCACACCCTTGCCGCAAACGGGCACAGTGCGCCCAACGTATTTATAATTTCTTTCGAATGTAAAAGCGAAGCCGTCGAATTCTTCGTCGATAAGCACCTGACGCTCAATAAAAAGTTATTAAAATATATCTACATGATAATCGACGAGAGCAAAAAAACTTTCGACCTGCCCTACTCCGACCCCGATTTAAAGAAAATGACGATACTGCCTAAGCCTGCTCTCGGCGGCAAACAGATGATAAAAAACCTGTTGGAAATATTGCTGATCGGCATAATGCGCGACGCAAGCGAGAAAAGCAATTCAAACGAGATGTTTTTACTTAAGGGCGAAAGCCGCGGAGTAATAACGGATCGAATAATCGAAATTCTGCGCGAAAACGTAAACAACCGTTTGTCCGTCGAAGAGCTGTGTAAAAAGCTCAATTACAACAAATCTTATGCGTTTAAGGTTTTCAAAGCGGATACGGGTATGCCGATTATGGCTTATTTTACCGAGCTAAAGATAGAACGCGCAAAAAAACTGCTAAGAGAGACGGACGAAAGCGTTACCGAAATTGCGACCGAGCTTTCATTCGACGCCCCCAATCATTTCTCCAAGACATTCAAAAAACTAACGGGATTTACACCGCTCAGGTACCGAAAAATCCACTCTCCGCAATAAAAAAGTCGGCTTAAAAACCGACTCTTTTTTATTACAATACATCTACGGAAAATACGCGGGCTTTTTCGTCGCCGTATGTCTTTTTGCAAACAAGCGAAACGCCTTCGATTGTTTCGTTTACGGGAACGATCACCAAACGTTTACGGTTCTCGCTGTCCGATTTAAGCGTTTTCCACTTACCGCCAACCTTAACGCGCACTTCATACTCTCTGACAAGTGACGGCGGTACGACGATACGCGGTGTCTTTAACGGCGACGCGCATTTCGACGGGAATCCCCAATAAACGTACTCGGTGTTTTTATCATAGCATAAACGCCGCAAATCGCTGTCGAAAACCAAACGAACCGCCTTGCACTCCGTTGCTTCGAACTCGGCGGTAAGCTCTTTACCGAGCTCCCATTCCGCAGGAAAACATTCGCCGTTTAACGTTCTTTCCTGCGAGCCGAGAAGTCTTTTTACATTTTCATCCGACAAATTAAATTTGGCGCCCAATAGCGCACCCGATACCTTCCGGTCATAATGCAACAAATAGCAATCGTCGTTTCTGAGCGTCTGTTTGAGCTCGGTGATATATTCGAGTACTCCGCGCGGAGAAGTATTATATTTCTTGGCGATAAACGCGGCAGTTCCCACCGCCTGCCCGATAATTCCGCAAGTTGCCATGACGCGCGTCGATGACAGCGCCATGTGCGAAACGCTTATATTTCTGCCCGCAAAAAACAGGTTTTCCACATTAGCGGAATATAAACTGCGGTACGGAATCGAATAGGGCTTATCGAAACGGTGATGCTTATTCGGATAGTCGGCGTCCATACCGTACGGATTGTGGTCGTCCATCGTCCAACCGCCGTAAGCAACTCCGTCCTCGAATTCTACCGACGCGGCAATGTCAGTCTCGGTTAACGTATAATCGCCCACATAACGGCGCGTTTCACGCTTCCCTGCCAAGAACCCGATCCACTCTAATTCCCAATTTTGGCAAGCGTAATAGCCGCTGTTCTTGATAAAATCCCAAACGCCGTAAGCACGCGCCAATAAATCTTTATTGAGCTTTTCGGCGTCACGTAGAGCGTCCACACAGCCGCCCAGCTCTATCCACCAGAAGTTCTCGCCTTCCATATTGAACCACTCGGGTTTCTCGGGCAGTCTGGCTTTAAAATCCTCGGGCTTAAAATTATAGGCAAAGTCGGGCGCGACAAACTTAACTTCGTGATCTGTTTCGCGCGCTTGAATCAAACAGCTGTTACCCATGGTAAACGCGTCGGTCTTGTCGGGTGCAAGTTGCTCGCCGTAAACCTCTTTTCCCTCGCGACCCGAACGGTATTTTGCGCTCGTACAATCGGCTAAAATCGAATCGCCCGAGCAATCGGCAAAATAATCGGCTTCTATCTTAACAAACGAATAAGACGTAAGCTGCCATGCCGTAACTGACGTAATTTTCCCGTTCGTTTCCTCTGCCGACATACAGGAAGTATTCAAAAACAAGCTGATATTCGGCTCGGCAATAACTTTTCCGTAAAGTACCGCATCCCAGTTTCCGTAACTGAGTTCGGGATTGACGTACATATTTTCGAGCGCAATCTCTTCGATTATTCCGCCCTCTCTGTAATCGGGAAATTCCGACGCCGCGCCGCGAATCCACATACGGATCTCGCTCGACGCATTGCCGCCGAGCACGGGGCGGTCATGTACAAGCGCAACCTTTACTCCGTGCCTTGCCGCGGAAATCGCCGCGCACATGCCCGAAACGCCACCGCCTATTACGCACAAATCGGCTTTTACGATTTTTTCCACTCTGTTTTTCATAAATTACTCCCCAAAAACCTTTACAAACAAGAAAATTGTTGTTATAATTTACTTAGATTATACCACTATTTTTTACCGGTTTCCTCGAATATACGGTACAAAAACTATAAAATAC
>CAZBTB010000242.1:0-2922 GCA_964494605.1 uncultured Lachnospiraceae bacterium | reverse complement strand
GGCAAGCCACCTTGCCACGCTCTGCAATCAAATGGTAAACTTCCTCGGCATCATGCAAAACGATTGGGCAGGCGCGCAGGCATTTTCCTCATTCGACACCTATCTTGCCCCATTTGTCAAGGCGGATCATCTGAATTACGATCAGGTGAAAAAGTGCTTGGAATCCTTCATTTACGGCGTAAACACACGCTCGCGCTGGGGCACGCAGGCGCCGTGCTCCAATATCACGCTCGACTGGACCGTTCCCGCCGACATGGCTAACCTTCCCGCAATCGTGGGCGGCAAGGAAATGGACTTTACCTACGGCGACTGCAAAAAGGAAATGGACATGGTCAACAAGGCGTTTATCGAAATCATGATTGAGGGCGACGCCAACGGCAGAGGCTTCCAATATCCTATCCCCACGTATTCGATTACGCGCGACTTCGACTGGTCGGACACCGAAAACAACCGCTTGTTGTTTGAGATGACCTCCAAGTACGGCACGCCCTATTTCAGCAACTATATCAACTCCGACATGGAGCCGAGCGACGTCCGCAGTATGTGCTGCCGCTTGCGCCTTGACCTCAGAGAACTCAGAAAGAAGTCGGGCGGCTTCTTCGGCAGCGGCGAGAGCACCGGTTCTATCGGCGTCGTTACTATCAATATGCCGCGTATCGCGTACCTTGCCGAGAACGAAGAGGACTTCTATAAGCGTCTCGATAAAATGATGGATATTGCCGCACGTTCGCTCAAAGTAAAGCGTACGGTTATCACCAAGCTCATGGACGAGGGGCTTTATCCCTACACCAAGCGCTACCTCGGAACGCTCGAGAACCACTTTTCGACTATCGGTCTTGTGGGCATGAACGAGGCAGGCTTAAACGCAAAGTGGATCGGCAAGGACATGACGCACGTCGAAACGCAGGAATTCAGTAAGCAGGTTATTTCGCATATGCGCGACCGTTTGAGCGACTATCAGGAGCAGTACGGCGACTTATACAACCTCGAGGCAACCCCCGCAGAGTCCACCTCTTACCGTCTTGCCAAGCACGACGTTAAGCGTTACCCCGACATCAAGACTGCCGCAAAAGAAGGCGATACCCCGTACTATACCAACAGCTCGCACCTGCCCGTCGGCTATACCGCAGACATCTTCGAGGCTCTCGACGTTCAGGACGAACTGCAAACCCTTTACACCTCGGGAACGGTTTTCCACGCATTCCTCGGCGAGAAAATGCCCAGCTGGAAATCGGCTGCCGAGCTCGTTAAGAAGATCGCCGAAAACTATAAGCTTCCGTATTATACGCTGTCTCCGACTTATTCTATCTGCCGCGACCACGGCTATATCGCAGGCGAGCAGTTCAAGTGCCCCGTTTGCGGCAAGCCCGCCGAGGTCTACAGCCGTATTACAGGCTACTACCGTCCCGTTCAGAACTGGAACGACGGCAAAACGCAGGAGTTTAAGGACCGTAAGGTTTACGACATCGCTTCGAGCAAGCTCCACCGCGAGCCCAAGACCTACAGCGAAGTCAAGGAAGAGCAGTGCGAAGTCAACGCCGAAGCAGGCGCAAAGGCAATGCTGTTCACTACCAAAACCTGCCCCAACTGCAAGATGAGCAAAATGATGCTTGACAAAGCAGGTATCGAGTACGTCGTTATCGACGCAGAGGAGAACAAGGACGCTACCAAGAAGTACGGCGTCAAGAAAGCTCCCACCATGCTCGTTCCGAGTGCAAACGGCTTTGACTGCTACGACAACGCAAGCAAAATCAAAGGCTACATCGAGAGCGTAAAGGGCTGATATGACTGATATTATTATAGTAGGCGCAGGCACGGCGGGTATGACCGCCGCGCTTTACGCGTTAAGAAACGGCAAATCGGTTTTGCTTTTGGAGAGCGAAACGGTGGGCGGTCAAATCGCCAATTCGCCGCGCGTCGAAAATTTCCCCACGGTAAAAGCCATTTCGGGCAGCGATTTATCCGATAAGCTTTTCGAACAGGTCACAAGCCTGGGCGCAGGATTCGAGCTCGAGAAAGTAAAGAGCGTTGTCAAGCGCGAAAACGGCACGTTCGAGGTCAGAACCGATTACGGCGTTCACGAGTCAAAATCCGTTATTATCGCAACGGGCGTCAAGCATAAAACTATAGGAGTAGATCGCGAAGAAGAGCTTGTGGGCAGCGGCGTAAGCTACTGTGCCGTTTGCGACGGTGCGTTCTATTCGGGCGAGGAAGTCGCGCTTGTAGGCGACGCCAACACCGCGCTTCAATATTCGATACTATTAAGCAACTATTGCAAAAAAGTGTACGTTTGTACCTGGATGGACAAGTTCTTCGGCGACAAGGCGCTCGTCGATACGCTGTTTACAAAACGCAACGTCGAGTGGATAAAAAACGTCAGCCTCACCGCGTTCGAGGGCGAGGACGAACTCACCGCCTGCGTGTTCGATAATCACGAAACAGGCAAACAGCTCGTGCTTCCCGTCAAGGCGTGTTTTGTCGCAATCGGGCAAATCCCCGACAACAAGGCTTTTGAAAATCTTGTCGAACTTGACAAAAACGGCTACATAATCGCCGACGAAACCTGCACCACCAAAACCCCCGGCGTGTTCGTCGCGGGCGACTGCCGCACCAAAGCCGTGCGCCAGCTCACCACCGCCGCCGCCGACGGCGCGGTCGCCGCTCTTGCCGCATGCAGATATTTGGATTAAGTAAAAAGGTGGAGATTCCTCGTCGCAAGGTAAACCTTGCTCGCTCGGAATGACATTATAAAATAAAAACGCCTCGGGTGGATACTAAGCTTAGTATTTGTCCGAGACGTTTATTTTATTTTGTCATTCCGAGTGAGGCGCAAGCCGACGAGGAATCCCAACAATTATAATTTAATCGGTGGAGATTTCTCACTTCGTTCGAAATGACATTACATAGTATGGGGCAACCGTT
>CAZBTB010000241.1:0-2953 GCA_964494605.1 uncultured Lachnospiraceae bacterium | reverse complement strand
GAGCGGACCGTCGAAATTCTCGAGATGAACCTCATATGAATCTGGATCGTAAACGTCCTTGTCTGCAAGCGAGTCAATATACTTTTGTATCTCTTCGCGTCTGAGCCTTTCCGCCTCTTCTTTCGGGTCGGGAACGTCGACCTTTTCTTCGGTCCCGACGTCGGGAGCTTGGGTAATTTCTTTTAATTCTTCCATTACTTGATTATCAACCTCCACAACCACTCAAAACCGCGCCAGATATAACTTCTTACCGTGCCTATATACATGCCTATAATATCGAAATAATACGGCATTCCCGTTAAACTGACGATAACGCTGATTCCGATTAAAATCATCAATATATACTGACCGTAATTACGCATGAATTTGTTAAACGGATTGACCGCGCGAGTAAGACTCTCTATTACGCGGTAGCCGTCAAGCGGGTAAATAGGAAGAATATTAAACAACGCAAGATTTAAATTGACAATTATCATCCATAGGAAGAATCCGCCCAAATATGCGGAAATTACCGTCGAACCGAACGTTATACACAGCAAGTAAAACGGCATACAGACAAAGGCAAGCAATAAATTCAGCACAATTCCCGCAAAAGCAACCGTTAACATTCCCAGCTTGCGGTTACGGAAATTATTAGGGTCGACGGGAACGGGTTTTGCGTAGCCGAAACGCACAAGCATCATCATCAGAAGCCCGTACGGATCGAAATGTTTTAACGGATTAAACGACAGTCTGCCGTTCACCTTGGCTGTTGCGTCACCGTTCCACAATGCGACATAACCGTGCGCAAGCTCGTGCAACACTATACTGACGACTATCGCGACAGTCGCAATTAAAAATTGAAATATGTTCGAATAACCGAGCATTCGGGCACTACTCCTCCAACCAATCGGGCAAAACGTCGCGGCTAACAATATCCTCGTAAGTCTGAGGTTTTACGATATATTCCGCTTTACCGTCCTTTACGAGTACAACCGGCGGAACGGGATTTCGGTTGTAGTTGCTCGCCATGGAATAATTATAAGCGCCGGTAGTCAAAACGGCAAGAATATCACCGCTTTGCGCTTCGGGTAAGCGAGCGTCAACCACCAAAATATCGCCGCTTTCGCAGCATTTACCGGCAACCGTAACAATTTCCGACTTTTCGTCGTTCATGCGGTTAGCCAAAACCGCCTCATATTTTGCCTCATAGAGCGCGTAACGGGGATTTTCGAACATTCCGCCGTCTACGGCTATATATTTTTTTACGTCTTTGATTTCCTTAATTGCACCCACGGTGTACAAGGTAATTCCTGCCTCACCAACAATAGAACGCCCGGGTTCCAAAACAAGTCTGGGCTTTAAAATACCCTTCTCGGCTATGCACTCATTCAGTTTGCTCACTATAGCCTTAACGTACTCGCACGGCTCGAGCGGCTTGTCCTCTTCGGTATAAGTTACGCCATAACCGCCGCCCAGGTTAAGTTCGGCAACGGCAAGCCCGATTTCGTTTTTGAGTTTGACTATAAAATCGGTCATCTTTTCGACCGCAAGCTCAAACGGCTTCAGCTCGAAAATCTGAGAACCGATATGACAGTGCAATCCCTTGAACACAATGTTTCTGCAATCGGCAATCTTCTTGATTACCTCGAGCGCAGTTCCGTCCGCAACGGAAAAACCGAACTTACTGTCCACCCGCGTCGTTTGTATAAATCTATGGGTATGCGCGTCTATTCCGGGATTAACCCTGACCAAAACGTTCATGACCGATCCGCACTCGGCGCAAATGCCGTCCAACAATTCTATTTCGTAAAGGCTGTCGACAACAACCGCATGAACGCCGGCTTTAACGGCTTCGCGTAGCTCCAGCGGAGTTTTGTTGTTCCCGTGAAAATAAATCTTATCGGCACTCATTCCCGCCTTCAGCGCAGTAAAAAGCTCGCATCCCGAAACAACGTCCGCGCCCAATCCTTCGCTCTTGCAAATTCCGTATATTGCTTTTGCCGAAAACGCCTTCGACGCATAGCACACAAGTCCGTCACCGTATTCTTTCAAAACTTCGAAATATCCGCGCGAAATCTTACGGATGTATTCTTCATCCATAACGTATAGCGGCGTACCGAACCGTTTTGCCAATTCAACCGTATCCGCTCCACCTATTTCGAGATGTCCCAAAGCGTTAATTTTCAGCGTTTCTCTTGTTTTCACCGTGCTTGTCTCCGTAAAAAAATTACAATACGTGCAACTATTATAGCATTGTTTTAAATTATAGTCAAACAAAAGAAATTGCTTTTAGACCAAAAATAAAAACCGCAAGCAAACCGTTTTTACCTGCGATTTCTATAAAAATTATTTATTTATGTCTGACATAGTACTTCGAAATTCTACCATTTTTCGATAAAATCATCCAATATATCCATATATCCTTTTTCTTTTACGTCACTTTGCGCTAATATATCGCAGCTACCCACAACTTCTCCGTTTTTAACAACTCTTACTTCTCCCACCTTATCGCCGCACTTCACAGGAGCCGAAATTTCATAAATTTCTTTTTCGATTGCACAATCCTTATTGTCGCCTTTCTTTCCGAACAGCACAATATCTTTAGCAACAACCGCAGATACGGTAGCTTCCTTTCCGTTATTTACAGTCACGGCCTCTTCAATAACGTCGCCGGCAGTCATAAAACGTCTGGTTTCATAATTAGCAAAACCGTAATTAAACAATTTACCGACTTCCGCATTACGCACTTTGGCGTTTTCCGCGCCGACAACTATAGAAAGCAATCTGGTATCTCCTCTTTTTGCAGTAGCCGACAAGCAAGACAGCGCCTCGGAAGTAAAGCCGGTTTTACCGCCGTCGCATCCATCGTAAAAACGAACCAACTTATTGGTATTGCTCAGCGAAGTAGTTCTTCCGCTCGGATGAACAAAGTCAAACATCCATATACCCGAAAAATCAAAGAATCCCTTGT
>CAZBTB010000240.1:0-2976 GCA_964494605.1 uncultured Lachnospiraceae bacterium | reverse complement strand
CCAGATGTTCTGTAAATGCCTTAATTCTTTCTATGCCTTTTACTATGTCGTCGTCCGAAATCGCGTATGACAGTCTGATGTAACCCTCTACACCGAACGACTCGCACGGTATTACGGTTACGTCCGCTTTATCGAGTAGTACAGTCGCGAAATCGTGCGCCGAGTTTATAACCGCTCCGTCATACGATTTTCCGAATGTGTTTTTCACGTTTACCAAAACGTAAAACGCTCCGCCCGGAATATTGTGAGTCAGTCCCTTTATTTCGTCCAGCTTTTTCATGATAAGCTCGCGGCGGCGGTTAAACCAGAATTTCATTTCCGACTTAAACTCTCTTCCTTCCTCGTGCGTGTAAGCGGCAAGCGTCGCATACTGCGCAATCGAATTGGGGTTGCTTGTCATGTGGCTCTGCATATTGGAAATTGCTTTTGCCACCTTGCCGTTGCTTGCGGTAAAACCGATACGCCAACCCGTCATCGAATAGGTTTTGGAAACGCCGTTGACTATGACCGTCCGCTCTTTCATCTTTTCCGAATACGCCGCTATGGAAAACAACGGAATGTCGGTGTAGTTAAGAACCTCGTAAATTTCGTCCGATATCACGGCGATTTCGGTTTCCTCCAAAACTGCGGCAAGTGCACATATCTCGTCTTTGGTGTACACCGCTCCCGTCGGATTGTTGGGGTTATTTAAAATGATTGCCACCGTCTTATCGGTAATCGCGTTTTTCAATTCCTCGGCGGTAAGCTTAAAACCGTTCTTTTCAAGCGTGTCTACATATACGGGAACACCGCCGGCAAGCTTAACAAGCTCGGGATAAGTAAGCCAATAGGGAGCGGGAATGATAACCTCGTCGCCCTCCTCGACAAGCGCCTGAATGGCGTTATGAAGAGAGTGCTTTGCGCCGTTACTTACCACTATGTCGTTCGGCTCGTACTTTAAGCCGTTATCGACAAGCATCTTTTGGGCAATCGCCTTTTTAAGCTCCGCCGTACCGCTCGCAGGCGTGTATTTGGTAAGTCCGAGATCGAGCGCTTCTTTTGCGGCTTTACGTATGTATTCGGGGGTGTTGAAATCGGGTTCGCCCGCACCGAACGAAACAACGTCGCGCCCCTGCGCTTTGAGCTTATTTGCTTTTGCGGTGAGTGCCAACGTCAGTGACGGCGAAATTTCCAATGCGCGCTTTGAAATCTTCATTTGAGTCTTGCTCCTAAAAATGTGGTATTCCAGTATAATTATACATTATTTTAAAGTAAAATGCAATCTTTTACATATCCGATAAATTTATTTTTTATTTAATTCAGTCAAATAAAGCGCAAAACTTGACCTGAAGGGCAAACTAATGGTATAATATTTCGAGAATTATCCGGAGAACGATCATGAACGAAGAAAACAAAAACACATGCGGTTGCGGAGAATGCACCGCCGACACTGAACCCGAAAATACCGAAAAACAAGAGCCTGACAACGATACCAAGGGGCTTGATTACCTGACTAAGCTCAGCTATTCGGTAGTTGACCGCTCGGAAATGAATTACGCCGACAAGCGCAATCTACTTTTCTCGCTGTACTCTTTCCGTTGCCTGTTCGATTATAAGGAATTGCATAGACTATCCAAAACGCTCGTAAAGTACGGCTGTTCGTTTTTTACGACAGACGCTGACTCCAAGAACAAGCCCGACGTTTACGAAATAACGGACGAAAAGAACCGCACCGTTTTTAAATTCGACGCAGGCTCCAAGCTTTGGGCGGAAAAAGTCCGCGCAAAAGAGATAACGGGCGAAAACGCCGTCGTGCCCCAAAAGCTTACGCTGTACGAAATGGCTTACGCCTGCGTAACCGCCTCGGCGGCTACTGCCGAGCTAAAGGCAATGTGGCTGGTTTACTTCCCCTACGTCTTTATGATCGGCGCACCCATCGAGCACGATATTTACGACAACCTAAAAGCCGTGCTCCATACGCCCGAGGTTTTTTCCGCCGCCAACGAAGCCCGCTACGCCGACAACATCTGCTGCACCGCCGCAGAACTTCAGGGCGAACATCCGCTCATAGTCGATTGGTATTTGCCCTTCGTCGAGTGGAAATGCGAAAAGAACGATAAAGGTATCAGCCGCGAAACCGCCAAGTACCAACGCGCACTCGCAATGGGCGATTACGCCTATACTATGCAGGGCACCGAAAAACTTCTGGACTCTTTCCCCGACGACGAGGAAATACTGCTCCTCAATATCTCCGCAAGAATTTCCATGGCGCCGTCAGTCGGCTTCGAACTGCGCGTCAAGCTTCTTTCCGATAACTTTAAAATAATAAACGAGGCTTTTAAAACCCCGTTAAAAAAGTACAATTACTTTCTCTACTACCGCGGACTTACACGCCTCGGCATGAACGACCCCGAAGCCGCCGAAATCGACTTCAAAGCATGTCTAGAAACCGACCCCCATTTCGAGCCTGCTCTACTCATGCTCAAAGGTCTCGAGACCGCCAAGGAAGAAGCCGAAAAAAGAAACAATAATCCAATCTTGAATTAAGTAAATATTTATATATCTCAACCTTAACCGAAAATCTCACCTATTAGCCCCAAATCGCTTGCCAAACCCCTCAAAGTTTGCTATAATAATCCTCGGCTGTGGAGAGATGGTTGAGCGGTCGAAGGCACACGCTTGGAAAGCGTGCGTACCCTAACGGGTACCGCGGGTTCGAATCCCGCTCTCTCCGCCAATTTCGGGCAAGCATAGAAAATGCTTGCCCGTTTTTACATTTCAAAGTCTTTTTTGCGCGCAGATTTTTTTGCGTAAATTCAAGATAGTCAAGATATTCGTCGTAATCTGTAAAGCCAAGCTGCTGCATTTCTTGTTTGTACTCGTTTACGGATTGTCCAAAGCGGCAAAACCTTCGTCTGAATGAAAATCAATGTGTAGCTTATCATCTTCTTCGCGAATGGTGTAAAGTCGTCTGTAACGGCTTCTACGGGTTGAGAT
>CAZBTB010000239.1:0-2992 GCA_964494605.1 uncultured Lachnospiraceae bacterium | reverse complement strand
TGCGTATGAAAAATAAAAAGTTTATCGTAACGGCGATTGCGGTTATTCTGGCGATTGCGCTTTTCATGCCGCCCGTTAACGGCAATGCTTACGCAAACTCCGCTCAGCAAAGTTGGTTCGGCACGACCGCAAACGGTATGCAGGTATTGAACGGAACTTGTCCGCTCGAAGTAAAACACGAAAAGCTGACGTTTAAGCTTAACGAGTTCCCCTCAAATTATTACGAATCGGCGGAAGAGATTGCAAAATACAACGCGTCAGTCACGGCGGAATATACGATTTACAATCCCGCAGACTACGACGTTAAGGCAAAGCTCGCTTTCCCGTTCGGAGCGCGACCGAGTTACTTCAATTACGAATTAGGCGCGTTAGACACCGAAAAGTACGATATTACCGTAAACGGCGAGACTGTACAAAAGACATTACGGCACACGTGGTCGCCGTACGAGTTTAATTCCGAGGCAGACGTACCCAAGCTCAAAAACGGCTATACTACCGACAGATTTTTCGGCACGGACTTAAACGTTACCGAATACGTCTATGAGTTTAAAGGTATTCCCGAAAATAAGGATTACGCGCCTTTCGCGTCCATTCCCGTGCTTGTAGGCGAAAATACGCGTCTTACGCTGAGCGAGTGCAGCGGCGGCAGATTAACCGACGATGTCCGCTACGTCGGACTGTGGGCAAAAAACGGCGAGCGCGTTTCGGTGTACGCCGTGGGAGAATATTTATCCGAGCCGCCCGTGTTTACGGTCTACGAAAACGGCGGAGAGGAGAAGAAGACAGACGGTTATGCCGAGCTTGTCGAAACGAAGCATTCTTCGTTTCTCTCGCTTGTTACCCGTAAGTTCGACGAAAAATACGGCGTGAGCAAAGAGGATTGGTACAACGCCGCAGTAGATTGCATCAATTACGAAATGCAGTACGGAGATAAAGGAGTTTTTACTCTGCCCGACAATTTCAATAACGGCAACGATCTTATGCGTTGGTACTGCTACGAGATAGAAGTATCGGCGGGAGCGGAAATAGTAAATTCCGTTACCGCGCCCGTATATCCGTCTATTGACGGAAGCTACGAGCCTCCCGTTTATAAGTACGAATATCTCTCTTCGCCCGCAAAAAGCTGGGCAAAATTCGGTTCTCTGGAGGTAATCGTCGAAACGCCTTTTAAGATGATAGACGGCGGAGCATTGGCGTTCTACACTTCGGATAACGGCTATACGCTGAATAGGAAGGGACTGCCCGACGGCGAAATCTCGTTTACGCTGTGTTCCGTCGATAACCCCAAACGCGTCGTAAATTACGGCTGGCTGATTGCTTTTATAGTGATTATAATTATCGGCGGCGTGCTGTGCTTGGGCGCTGTCGGGGCGGCTGTAACGCTTATTATAAGAGCTAAGCGCAAGGCTAAAGCGGCTCAGGTCAAATCCGAAACCGCCGAAAACAAACAGAACGAAGAAGAGAAGGAGAACGAGCAGTGAGCTTGAGAATCGAATATATGCCCAATACTGACGGCGCGACCGTTACGACTGTGTACGGAGACGTGGACGAAGTAATCATTCCGTCCGAATGCGAGTTCGGTAAAGTCGTAAGGATAGGTAAAGGCGCTTTTTCATTTTGTCAATGCCGACGCGTTATTCTTCCCGACTCGGTTGAAACGATTTGCGCCGACGCGTTCCATTTTTCAAAAATCGAAGAAGTGGTTTTCGGAGCGGGCGTTAAGGAAATCGGAAAGAGCGCTTTTGACTATTGCCAAAACCTTAAAAAGATTTCTGTGTCGGGAGTTAAGCGTATTCCGCCCGAGTTCTGCTATATGTGTAAAAACCTGACCGAGGTTGAGATTTTCGGCGCGGAGATTATAGCCGAAAGTGCGTTTGACGACTGCGAAAATCTTACGAAGGTAACCTTGGGACAAGGTCTTAAAGTTATCGGAGAAAGCGCGTTTGAAGAATGCGAGAAGCTGACCGAAATAATAATTCCCGAGGGTGTCACGAGAATCGGCTGTTACGCGTTCCACGAATGCGGCAATTTGAAAAACGTAACGATTCCCTCGTCGGTCGAAAATATCGGGCGGGGCGCGTTTTACGGTTGTTTATCGTTAAACGGCTTAGAGGAAAATGACTGTGCGTACTTGGGCAACGAGCAGAATCCTTATCATTTTCTTTTGGACTTTTTTCCGGATAAGCCCGAAACCGTAACCGAATTTACCGTTCGCGAAGGTACGAAAATATTGTCGGGAGATATGTTTACCGATTGTGAAAATTTAAGAACAATTAAAAATACGGAGAAAGTAACCGATTTCGGCGACGGTCTTTTGTCCGACAGTCCCGAATTAAAACTCAATAAGTACGGAGACGCTTGGTACATGGGCGGCGCGGATGAGTTAGACACGCTGATCGAGGCGGATATGCAAGCGCAATACGTTAGGATAAGCGACCGAACCGAGAGGATAGGCAAGGGGGCGTTTTTCGGAATGCAAAAGCTCAACGAGGTTGTAATCCCCAACAGCGTTCGGGAAATCGACGACGACGCGTTTTCGGAGTGTAAAGCATTAAAAAAGATAGAGCTCCCCAAAAATCTCGTGATTATAGGGAACGGTGCATTTTCAGACAATAGCCTTAAAAGCGTTGTTATTCCGAAATCCGTCAGGTTCGTTGGCGGCGATGCGTTTAAGCCCGGAAGGGGTAAAATTAAAGCTTTCTATCTCGGCTCGGACTACGATTGGAAAAACGTCTTGAGAGAGGATGACTTTACGCCGTATTTTTACTGCGAGACAAAACCTAAGAACAAGAAAAAATATTGGCATTTCGACAAAAAAGGCAGACCCAAGGTGTGGTAATTTTTTTGTTTCGAAAGGTGGAGATTCCTCGTCGCAAGGTAAACCTTGCTCGCTCGGAATGACATTATAGTATAAAAACGTCTCGGATAAATACTAAGCTTAGTATCAACCCGAGACGTTTATTCTATTTTGTCATTTCGTCAATGCCGAGCA
>CAZBTB010000238.1:0-2994 GCA_964494605.1 uncultured Lachnospiraceae bacterium | reverse complement strand
GGTGACGGTGTAAAAGAAATAGATAAACTGAGTGCACTTTTTTCGTCTGAAAACATGCCGCGATTATACTCTACGCCGCAAACTTTTTTGGATAATCAAACAATATTAGATAATTTCGATAACTTCGAGATTGTCGATAGCGTCGGCAATCAGTAAATCGGTGTCGGGTATGCGCTGCTCTTCGTGTTCGGCCCGTTTGATTGTCGGGTGAGTTACGGGCGCATCCGGCAAGAATACCGTACAGCAATCTTCGTAAGGTAATATCGAAGTTTGAAAAGTGCCGATTTTTTGAGAAATTTCAATTATATCATCCTTATCCATGCCGATAAGGGGTCGGAAAACAGGAAGAGTTTTAATCATAGAATTTGTAACGTTAATGCTTTCCAATGTCTGGCTGGCAACTTGTCCGAGGCTTTCTCCGTTTATAATGCAACCGCAGTCGCGCATGAGTGCGACTTTTTCCGCTATTCGCATCATAAATCTGCGCACTAACGTTATCATATAGGAAGTATCGCAACAACGGTGAATCTCCTCTTGTATTTTGGTAAAAGGAATGCAGATCAGATTGATTGGGCCGGTATATTCCGTCATAATTTTGGCAAGATCAATGACTTTTTGCTTCGCTAGCTCACTTGTGTACGGATAAGAATGAAAATGGATCGCATCTAATTTAAGTCCGCGTTTTGCCATTGTGTAACCTGCAACCGGACTGTCTATGCCGCCCGACAGCATAAGTAAGCCTTTGCCCGAACAGCCTACAGGCATACCCTTGGAACAAGCTATTTTATCGGTATAAACAAAAGTGCCGCCGTCCTCTCGTATATCAACGTTTACAACAAATTCCGGATTGAATAAATCGACTGTAAGTTGAGGGTATTCATCAAGCAGTTTGCCGCCCAACAGCTTGGATAGTTCAATGGAGTTTAAAGGAAAAGTTTTATCGGCGCGGTTAACAGTTACTCGAAATTTTCCGCTGTGTTTGGACAGTGTCGTAACAACTTCCGTTATTGCTTCAACGGTTGATTCGCATTGTTCGGAAACGCTTAGCGAGTGTATACCGAAAACTTTCTTTAATCTCTCCACAATCTCGTTTTCCGTTTCGGGACGGTAATTAAACACTACATAACGACTGCGTTTATAAGAAAACTCGTATTCTAAGCCCTCTAACTTTTGCTTGATATTTCCGATAAGTTTGTTTTCGAAGAATCGTTTATTTTTACCTTTGAGATGTATTTCGCCGTAGCGAATCAAAATTACTCTATCCAACTCGGTTTCCTCTCAGTTTTTCGATATTGTCGGCAATAATTTTTACTGCCGAGATTATTTCCTCTTCTGTTGTTTCGGGTGACAACCCTATGCGTAACGTTCCATCAATAATCTTTTGCGGAATGCCCATTTCCGAAAGAACGCGATTGCCGCCGTGTCGGCTTGCACATGCGGATCCCCTTCCGATAATAACGCCGCTATCGGCACACAAGGTTTGAATTATTTCGGCTTTTGTTCCGAGTGCCGAAAATGCGACAATCATGTTGCTTGAAGGCGAGTTCTCCGAAATAATCATTAAATCTTTAATTTTTTTGAGCTCATTAATCAGCAAGTCGCGGTTTGTTTTTGCCGTAGCGGAATTGAATACGGATCTGAATTTTGTTACCGCGCAGCCGAAACCGATTATTCCGGCAACGTTTTCCGTGCCGGATCTCATTCCGCTTTCTTGCCCTCCCCCGAAAATAAAAGGCTGAAGATTGGTTTGTGAAGAAATGTACAGAGCGCCGATTCCCTTCGGGGCGCCGATTTTATGTCCGCTGATGCCGTACAAATCCACACCCAGTCGCGAAACGTTATTATCGGTTTTTAAAAAAGCTTGTACACCGTCGGAATGAAACAAAATCCTTTTGTTTTTTTCTTTAGCTGCCCGGCTTAAGCGAGCAATATCGTTTACCGCGCCCGTTTCGTTTGAAACGTGAATAACGGACACCAGGCAAGTGTTTTCGTCTATTCCGCTTAACAAGCTTTCTACGCTTGTCGTACCGTCGGCGCCGAGCGGAACAAAACGAACGTCGAATCCTTTGCTTTTGAGGTTCTTCGCACATTCGTATACGCAGGAATGCTCTCCCGAGCTTACAACAATATTGCCCTTTTTATTTTTAAAACCGCTGTTGAGCGCCCAATTATTTGACTCGGTCGCGGATGATGTAAAGTAAATTTCGTTAGATTTGCACGATAAAGCTTCGGCAATTACCGAGCGTTGATTTTCCAAAAGTTTTTTTACTTTTATTGCCTCTTTATAGGTAGATGACGGATTAAAAAAATCTACCGAATAAATCTCCTGCATTTGTTGGATTGCTTCTGGGTAAACTCGGGTTGTTGCTGCATTGTCTAAATAAATCATTGTTTTTGAGGTGTCCTCATATAATTCTTGACGGTATCGTCGAATATCATGGGCTGAGTCGCTTTTCTGAGGTTTGTTAAAAATTCCAAGTCAAATTCCATTATCAGCAATTTTTTTTCGCCGTCCGCAGCGCAAAAGAAATATCCCAAATCACCGTCGTCGTTACAAAATGCGTTAACTTTTTTAATGCTTTTATCCATGTTGTAACGGTCGAAGTTGTCGCTCTCTATTAAACCTACATTTGAAATCGAAGAAATGGGAAATTCAAGGAATTTCTTTCTTTTTTTGCGGTTGATCACGCGTACAATTCTGAATAAATCGCCCATTATATAATAATCGAATTCCGAATTTAAGTTATTTAACAAACGCGTAAATATAACTATCATCATTATGGGAAACAGCAAAATGCCCAAAGAGATGATTATGCTGAATATTAAAATCCCCGCACCTTTATCGCTCGGAAACGGCTGAAATGTAAATATAAACAAAATTTCAATGATTAACAGAACGATTCCGACTATTCTGAATACGTTAAAAACGGTGTTACGTTTTTTGTGTTTGTCTATTCCCGAATTTACAATGTTTTTTTCAAAGTATATTTCCAT
>CAZBTB010000237.1:0-2998 GCA_964494605.1 uncultured Lachnospiraceae bacterium | reverse complement strand
AAAAACCTCGGCAAGCTCATGGGGCGTTTTTCCGTTCCTCCCGTCTTTGCGTCCTCTCCCGTCGGCATGCCCGTCTACAACAGCTTAGGCAGCAAGCTCGGCACGGTGACCGACTTAATCTTAGACGGTTATTCGGTAAAAAAACTTCTTGTAACGGGCGCAAGCTACTCGCCCGAAAACGTTCTGTCGCGCTCGGACGACTTGTTGGTAATAAACGACACGGGCGAGAAAATCAAACTGACTCCGCCCGCGGCAAAAGTCCCCGACCCGAAAACCGCCAAAGACGTAACAGTAAATGCGCACTCCAATAAGCGCCCCAAACAACCTCAGCCCATAAAACCCGAACCCACTCAACCCGAACCGCCGACATTAACCGAAGCCAAGGTTACGACCATGCCCACCGTGGATATTCCGCCTGCCGAGCCTGTGCCCGTCACCGTGCCGAAGCTACTTAGCGGCGAAAACGTGTCCGTAACCAAATCCCCCGCGCCCGACGATAAACGCGGCGCAGGATTCGCTTTCCTACTCGGCAAAACGGTAACGAAAACAATCAAGTCGGACGACGGCGCAGTCATTTTCTCCGTCGGCGACACCGTTGACGAAACGGGACTAAACGCCGCTACAAACGCAGGCAAGCTCGTCCAGCTCGCCCTTCATTCGAAATAAATCAAAATACCGACTCCGATTTCAGGGTCGGTATTCTTTAAATGTTTCGGTCATGTTTGCAATCAGCTGCCATTGGCGTTTCATGTACTCATAGAGCGGTTTTGTCCTATCC
The DNA here is from genome assembly GCA_964494605.1 of uncultured Lachnospiraceae bacterium. Taxonomy (GTDB): domain Bacteria; phylum Bacillota; class Clostridia; order Christensenellales; family Pumilibacteraceae; genus UBA10677. Next base: position 2,220 of record CAZBTB010000237.1, on the reverse strand, counting down.
TTATACTCGGCTATTGCGGCGTTAATATTATCGAAGTTATTTATGACCGCGCAAGCCGCATGGTAGCCGCTCTCGAGTCCTACCGAAATACCCTCGCCCATGGGGTTTAGAAACCCCGCGACTTCACCCGCGAACAGCACTTTGTCCACGCCGTAATTTATCTTAAAGTCGGGTAAAACGCGCGGCATAAGCCACTTGTCGACTTTTATTTGCCTATCGATTTTAAGCTTGTGCATATCTATCATATAGGAAATAAGCCGCTCGTAATAAAGCTTGATATTTTTCGGTTCCAGAACCGAAACACCCAAAACAATCTGACCGTCTTTTACGTTGAACCAGGCGTCGTACTCGGATAATTCGGGTTGTAAGTATGCGTAAAAATAGTGCGGATCGAGATTTATACTGCCCTCGTTAAAGGTTTGGTAAGTGGTAACGTATTGCGCCTTTTCGGTTGTAAGCTTGCGTTTTACCGTGCCGACAACACCCTCGCAGTCGATGACGCACTTCGCCCTTTCGGTCTTATCCCGAAACGAGACGGCAACCTCACCGCCGTTTACGGCAATATCGGTAACGGGCGAACCGTCCGAAAGCGTTGCGCCCGCTTTTACCGCCAAGTCCGCCAAAAAATTATCGAACGCACTGCGCCAAACGTTGAGACCGCTTTGCTCGAAACGGAACTCCCTGCCTTTATCGTCGGTAAAAACCATGCCCTTATTTTCTGTCGGCGCGCACGTCACCGAGCGCGGAATATCCTCGCCGAAATATAATTTCACAAGGTCAATACTTTTCTTTATGAGCTGCCCCGAACAGGACTTATAGCGCGGCAGTTTAAACTTTTCGGCAATGAGTACATTATAACCTTTTTCGGCAAGCGTTTTTGCGGCACAGCAACCCGACGGCCCTGCGCCTATAACGATAACGTCGTACATCGATCTTTCCTTTTACAAAAAAAACAAGGCTTGGTAATCAAGCCTTGCGTTAACTATTCTTCTTCGTCATCCGTGTCAAAGCTCAGCGATTCACGTCGGTACTCGAAAAAAGCATTTACCCAAGCAACGGTTACGGCTATCAGAAGCGCACCTTGACAAAGCAGACAGAAATTTATTTTCATTGACAGCGTAACGATTGCAAACGCGCCCAGAAACATGGACACGGCGAGAAAAACAACGTCGACCGCCCAAACAATCGATAATAATATAAGTCTTGTTTTACTCTTCATTCCGCACCTCCCGCCATATGTATATCATAACACAATCGGCGGATAAACGCAAACGTTTCGCTGTTTTTCAGTGCTTTTTAATCGGATTTTAATTCTAAAAGCTTTTCGCCTGCGCGGTTGATTGTCCCCGCGCCCGTGTAAATAACTCTGTCACCCGCCTTTACAGCTTGGGCAATATACCCGTTTATTTTTTCGTACGACTCGAAATACTCGGCAGGCTGAACCGCATTAACCGCCGCGAAAAGCTCTTTCGAGCCGACCGCCCCTTCGCTCTCGCGCGAACCGAATACCGGCGCGAAGATTACCTCGTCGGCACCTGAGAAACAATTTACAAACCCGTCGAACAAATCCTTTGTCCGCGTAAACGTATGCGGCTCGAAAACTATAATCAGCCGTCCGCCCTCGCTCGGTCGTGCCGCATCGATAAGCGCGCGTATCTCGGTCGGGTGGTGCGCGTAATCGGTATAAATCTCCGCACCGTTATACTCGCCCAGCTTTTCCATTCGCCGTTTTACGCCCGTAAAAGCTTTTAATCCCTCGGCTATCTCGCTCATTGGCAAGCCCTCGCTTAACCCCGCCGCAGCCGCCGCAAGCGCGTTGTAAACGTTGTGTCTGCCCATAACTCCGAGCGTTATTCTGCCGAGATTCAGCCCGTAAGCAAAAAAGCTGAATGACGGACGGTTGTATTTATCCGAAGCCACAGCCACGGCACGAAAATCGTTATTTTCGTTAAAGCCGAAAGTAAGCGCGTTTTTACCCGCCATCATCCGCCTTAAGTTTTCGTCGTCGCCGTTGTAAACGGTGAGTCCACTGTTATCGGCAAACGCCCCGAACGCGTCGAGAATATCGTCAAAATCACGGTAATAGTCGGTGTGGTCAAGCTCTGCATTAAGCACCACTCCCACCGTAGGCTTAAGACGTAAAAAACTGCGGCGATACTCGCACGCCTCGGTTATAAAGTACGCCCCGAGCTCGCGCTCCGCGCGTATCATTTCGCCGCC
>CAZBTB010000236.1:0-3003 GCA_964494605.1 uncultured Lachnospiraceae bacterium | reverse complement strand
GAGGTAGAATATAAAGAACATATTCATACCGAACGGCAGCATTATCTTAAACATGATCTGCAGGTGGCTCGCGCCGTCTATTTCCGCCGCCTCCACGTAAGCGTTGGAACAGCCCTTGAAAACTCCGCGGAAAATAAGGTAGTTCATTCCGCCGAAACTGCCTATGCCCTTTAACTCGATAAGCCATAAGTTATCGTAAAACCCCATCGCCTTATGTAACTGCAACGACGACGGAAGATTGCCGACGATGGGCACGATAATGGTTATAATAACAAGTCCCGTTATAAAGCGGCTGACCTTGTTGTCGTAGCGCGCGCAAAGGTACGCCACGCACATATTGGAAAAACAGGAAATCAGCGGACCGATAACGCTCCGAAAGAGCGAGTACCCGAACATCATCATGTAATTGACGCGGTGAGTAACTCCGCCCGCTCCGTACACGTCTACGAAAAAGTAGTTAAACGCGGTCGTGTAATTGCTCCACATCCATTTTTTCGGAAGTCCGAACAGGTTTTCCACAAAGTCGCTGCGGCTTTTGAGCGACGTGGCAAACGCCCACAGAATAGGCACGATAAGCGTAATGACGTAAATGAGCAAGATAGCGAAAACGATCCAGCTCAACACTCCCGTCTTATTTGTAACGTCGCCCTTAAGCCCGTGCTTTTTCGGCTCTTTCTCCGCTCGCTTGGCCCGAATCTTTTCTTTTATATTGGCGAATATGTCTTTGACTTTAATCATATTAAGACTCCATATCTTTAGGACCGAACTTTTCCATTAAATACTTGATTAGGAAGGTCAAAGGAGCTACCACAAGCGTGATAATAAGACCTGCCGCCGAAAGGAAGGGATATTCCACTTCGGACGCCTTTAAGGTATCGGCAAACAACCAATAGCCTATAGTCTGCAGATCGGGGCTTGCGTTCGTGCCGTAAAAGGCTACCAAGCTGAGCTGATTGGTGAAAAGTCCGACTACGCCCGTCGTGATAACGGTCGTCAGCATGGGATAAATCATGGGTAAGGTTATGTAGAAAAACTCGCCGAAAAGCCCCACGCCGTCGATTTTCGCCGCCTCTACAAGCTCGGGCGGAATACGGTTCATCGAGCCGATATAATACAGAATACTGCCCGCAAAGCCTATCCACACGTTGTAAAAAAGTATCATGCCGAAGCGCGAATCCACGTTGGACATCAGTCCCGGTATTTCTTTTCCGAAAAGGTCCTGAACCATTTGGGGAATGAAGCGTTCGACGAAATAATTAAAGATCGTCACGATAACGATGCTCGACAGCATGGACGGAAGATACAGCAAAAACTTGAACATACCGTGACCGGGGAACTTTTTATAGAGATAGAACGAGAAGAAAATAGTAAGCGGCATCGTTATAAAAAGTCCTAACGCATAGGCGATAAACGAATTCTGAAACGCTTTCGCCATCATGGGATAGTGGAAAAACCTGTCAAATACGTCGGCAAAATTCTTAAATCCCGCAAAAGTATACTCGTTGGCGGTAAAGTCGAATTTCTTAAACGCAAGCGCAAGCGAGTTGGCGTTTAAGACGATATACCAGATAACGAAATTCAGTATGGGCACAACCATCATCAGTCCGAAAAAGAGGTATTCCTTTTTCTTTCGGGGCGTGATTTTTCTTTTCTTGGTATTTGTCTCCATTCTTTTCTCCCGTCAAATCAGCCGATCTTGTGCAAGCCGAAGAAATAATCCTCCGCGGTCAGCGAGCTGTTATCCTTAAACGAAGAACTGGGAATGCTGTACTCTCTGTCGTTGATATTCGTTCTGAAGGAGCAGTTGTTTTTGATGTTCTCAAGGTAGTAAAGATTATTCGCGCGGGGATAAATAAACTCCGCCGATTTTGCGTATTCGTAATAGGTCTGACCGAAGAACGGCAGCTGCTTTACCTCGTCTTTGCTTAGCGAATATTTATACGAGCGCAAGAGGTTTGTCGTCATCGTAAAACGCCTCATCGACTCGTCGGTCGTGGAAAAGCGGATAAAGTCCTTTGCTAGCTCTATCTTGTTATCGTCTATCGCCTTATTGATAAACACGAGCGTTTCGTTTTCCATTAAAAGGCAGTTATTCTTATTCTCGGCAGCCGCGGCGTTGGGCTTGGGAAAAGGCATGATGCCGATACGTCTGTCCGTCGCTGCGGAGTTGGGATAAGTGTCCGCCATGTCCGCGAATATCGAAGCCGCTTCGTTGTACCACCACGTTCCGTCCACAAACATGCCGATCGGCGTTTTGTTCGAGCCGTTGGCAAGGCGCGAGCTGTAGAGGAACGTTTCCTGCGCGGTCAGAAAGCTTTCGGACGGACTGAAGCTCAGCGGTCCCGAATAGTTGTTCTTGACTAACGTTTCGGCAAACTTAATCGCGTAATACCTGCCCGCCTGACGGAAGATAGAACCGTCCGCCTCGCTGTTTGCGTTAAGCTCGTAAGTCGTCGTCTGAACGCTGTCCAGCGTCGAGCCTATGCTCGCGCGGTCGGCAATGTAGTTTTTGACCGTTCCCGAGGTGGGCGACCAGTTAAGCGCGTACTGCTCCGCGCCCTCGTAGTCGGCGTACATGGAGTTTAACAGCTGATTCAAGTATCCGTTGTCGCCCGCCCAATGCATAGGGGTTATGTTTAAGCTCTTCATTTCGTTGCAAAGCTTAAAAAATTGATCGTACGTAATGGGCAAACCGTCGTCGAGCGTACCCTCTACTCCGTCCTGCCCCAAAGACTTTTGCGATAAATCGGGAACGGGCATACCGTCGTCGCCAATTTTGGTGCCGATAAACTCGCCGTCGTCGGTAAAATACAAGCCCTTTTCGTCGAACAGGTCGGCGTCGTAGCTAATCGTCATAAAGCCGGTATAGAAAGGAACGCCGTAGTATTTTCCGTCGCGCTTTAAGTAATCGATATCCGCGTCGAACATTTTGGATTCGACGGTCACGTCTTCGCCGAACTTCGACAGACTGCCCGTTGCAACGTCGGTAACTTCCAACAGCTT
>CAZBTB010000235.1:0-3032 GCA_964494605.1 uncultured Lachnospiraceae bacterium | reverse complement strand
GTCGGGTTTGGCGCGCGAGGCTGTGCCGTTAAAAGAAGGCTCGGCGGAAGAGCTTATAAAACAAATCACGAGCTTAAATGCAAGTGCGGTGCTGTTTCCCGCCGATCTACATTACCGAGCGGTTGCGCCAAAAATCGCCGCGCGTCTTAACGTCGGGCTTGCTGCCGACTGTATCGGTTTGAGCGTGGAAAAAGGAAGACTGGTTATGCTGCGACCTGCCGTTGCGGAAAGTACGGTAGCAAAGGTCACGAGCGTGAGCGACGTTCAGCTTGCCACCGTCCGAACTAAAGTCCGAAGCGGCGAAATCGTGTTCGGTGTAGGAGCGGGCGCAGTGGAGCACCTCGATAAGATACGTAAATTATCGGACGAACTTAATGCTCAAATCGTCTGCACGCGTAAAGTAGCCGACAGCGGAATTCTGCCCTATAATATGCAGGTAGGACTGACGGGCAAGATTATTGCGCCCAAGGTTTACGTAGCGTTCGGGATAAGCGGAGCTATTCAGCACGCTGTCGGATTCGAGCGGTCGGGTACGGTGATTGCCGTCAACAAAGACAGAAATGCGAAAATTTTCGATTATGCCGATTTCGGTATAGAGGAGGATATTAAAAATGTTGAACTATAAACTTAAGATCGGGTTGTTGCCCGTAAGACGTTGGATCAAAGAGCCGCCCAAGCGTATCGGCATTTTCCAGAGCGATTACGCGGTGGAGAACAAGGTCAAGTGCGTTAAGTATATCAAGGAGCATTACGCCGACGCAATAACCGAGTTCTGCGATATAGATTTTCTTAACGAAGAGGGCGTGCTGTGCTTGGATTCGGATTGCGACAGAGTTGCCGAGTATTTTAAGGAGCAGAAGATCGACGCGCTGTTTGTCATCAACTGTAACTTCGGTATGGAAACCGTAGTCGGTCCCGTCGCGAGAAAACTGAACGTTCCCACTCTGTTGTGGGGACCGCGCGACCGCAATTTCACAAACGACATTCGCTACACCGACACGCAGTGCGGACTGTTTGCGATAAGCAAGCAGTTAAAGCGCGCAAACGTCAAGTTCAGCTATATCGAAAACTGCGACATTGAGAGCGATATTTTCGACCGCGGAATAAAGCAGTTTTTCTCGGTTGCAACCATGGTTCGTAACTTTAAGGATATGACGGTTTTGCAGGTGGGTTCGCGTATTAAGCCGTTCGAGTCCATCATGTACAACGAGCTCGAGCTTAAGGAAAAGTTCGGGCTTAACGTCAGGATTTTCAATCTTGCCGAAGCGGTCGCGGATTTAAATAAGATTTACGCCGAGCGTCAGGACGAGCTTAACAAGGATTTAGCTAAGCTCAAAGACACGTTCGACTGCGGCAAGCTCGACGACGAGTACTTAAAGAAAATGCTCGCAATCGTCTATTATTACGAGGACTTGGCTAATAAGTACAACTGCAACGTTATTTCGAGCGAATGCTGGACGGGCGTAACCTTGGGTTGGGGCGCAAATCCCTGCCTTGCGATGTGCTTACTCGCCGAGAAAAATATCTTCGTTACGTGCGAGTGGGATATGCACATGACTGTCACCAATATCCTGCTACTGTCGGCGTCGCGTGGAGAAGCAAAACCCATTCAGGGCGAATTTACCTGCCGCCACCCCGAAAACGACAACGCCGAACTGTTGTGGCACTGCGGACCATTCCCGCTCGAGTATAAGGATAAAAAGGTTAAGCCGTATCTTTACAACACAAAACCTTCCTTCAAGCTCCGCGACGGCGAGTATACGATAGCGCGTTTCCAATGCGAAAACGGCAAATATTATCTCCTCGGCGGAAAGTTTGAGACCTGCGACGGTCCGAAAACCTTCGGCACGTATATGTGGGCGCAGTTTAAGGATTTACCCAAGCTCGAGCGTAAGCTTATCGAAGGTCCGTACATTCACCATATGACCGAAGTACCCGGCGATTACACCGCCGAGCTGAAAGAATTCTGTAAGTACGTCGACGTAGAGTTCGACGCGTTGGAGGACTGATTATGCTAACCGATTTTAAAAGTATTCTGAGCCTGGCCGAAGAGGGCGGATTTTGCGTGCCTGCGTTTAACGTCTACAATATGGAGACCGTTCGCGGAGTAGTTAACGCCGCCGAAAAAGCGAAGTCGCCCGTGATTTTGCAGGTTTACAGCCGCCTTGTTACGACGGGATTCATAGACGATCTCGCGCCCGTTATTCTCAACGCGGCAAAAAAAGCAAGCGTTCCCGTTTGCTTTCACCTCGACCACGGCGCGGGCGAAAGGGAGGTCGTGCGCTCGCTTAAAACAGGTATGACGGGCGTCATGTACGACGGATCGGCGTATGCGTTCGCCGAGAATATCGAAAAGACAAGGCGCGCGGTCGAATTGGCCGGTTACGTCGGCGTGTCGGTCGAGGGGGAACTCGGGCATATCGGCAAAGCCGCAGACGGCGACGAAGCAGTGGCGGCGGAGTTTACCCGTCCCGACGAAGCAGAAAAGTACGTCTGCGAAACGGGTGTCGCCGCGCTTGCCGTCATGGTGGGTACGGCTCACGGCAGATATAAAAAAGCGCCCGTCTTGGATATTGCGCGTATTGCCGAAATCAAAAAGCGCGTGGGGATTCCGCTTGTTCTTCACGGCGGCAGCGGCGTGCCCGACGAGCAGATAAAAGCGGCTATAGGCGCGGGTATCAGAAAAATGAATTTCGGCACGGACCTATGTTATTCCTTCCTCGATGCATGCCGCGAACGCGACGAAAAAATCGTGGCAATAGATTTATTCATGGAAGAGCCGATTAAAAAGGTGGAAGAGTTTGCTTTAAGCAAAATAGCCGTGTTGGGTTCGGGAAAAGGTTTATGAAAAAAGTCGTAGGTTTGGGCGCGTCGGTTTTCGATACGCTGATAAAATGCTCGGAGTATCCTGCCGAGGACACGAAAAAACGTGCGGACGGCGTGTTCGTTTCGGGCGGCGGTCCTGTCGGTAATGCACTTGTCGTTATGAGTAAGCTCGGTGTAAAAGCCGCGCTTACGGGCGGACTTGCAGG
>CAZBTB010000234.1:0-3046 GCA_964494605.1 uncultured Lachnospiraceae bacterium | reverse complement strand
CTTACCAGATCGCCAAGCTCTGCGGCACGGGCACAAGCGCGGTAAGTAAGTGGAAGGACTTTACCCGCTTGCCCAAAATCGAAATTCTGATTAAACTTTCCGCCCTCTTCGGCTGTTCGGTGGATTACCTGCTCGGCAGAACCAATATTCCCAACTACTGAAAAAACGACTGATGTTATTCAGCCGTTTTTATTTTAATTCTCATTCGGTGGAGATTTCTCGTCGAGTCTCGTTACACTCGGCTCTCACTCGAAATGACACAAGAGAAATATTATCTCGGGTTGATACTAAGCTAAGTCTTTACCCGAAACGCTTTTTTTTTATAATGTCATTCCGAGCGAGGCGCAAGCCGACGAGGAATCCCCACATTATTTTAATCGGTGGAGATTTCTCCGCTACGCGTTCGAAATGACATTATATAGCATGGGCTACCGTTGTCATTCCGTCAATACTTAAATCAATTCGTCCAATATTCTTTTGACTTCTTCGGCAGAACAGCCGAGCTCCCGAGCAAACTTAATCGCAGCGGAGAGTTTTTCGCGTGCCTCGTCGGTACGCTTTTTTTCAAGCGCAGACTTATCCAAGGGGCAGACGAAACATCCCTTGCCCGCCTGCGTATAGATAAAGCCGTCGCGCTCGAGTAGTTCGTAGGCGTTTTTGACGGTGATCACGCTTATCCCAAGTTCTGCGGCAACGCCGCGAATGGACGGGAGCATAGTATGCGGCAAAATCGCCCCCGACAAAACCGCGGCGGCGATCTGACCGTAAATCTGTTCGTATATAGGCTTATCGCTCTTTTGTGATACGACGAGTTTCAAACCAATATAATTATACTATTTACAAGCTGACTTTGTCAAATCTCTTTTGCGCAATTTTGTTTGCGGCAAAAGTCAGTGCAATATAACCGAGCGCTCCAATGGCAAGAACAATACCGCGAATCCACATGCTTGCGGGATCGAGCGTATCGATTACCGCCTTTACCGCGGGCACGCACTGAACGGTTGCTTCGCACGCGCCGTAAACAAGCGCGTACCCTATCGTTCCGAAAAGCGCGGGGAAGCCTGCCTTATAGCCCGTTTTGAAATAGCCCGTCAAAAATACGAAATTGAACACGCCGAGACATACGAACGCAATGCCGAAGAACGCAAGGTTGGGGTCGATACCGGCAACGTTTCCGTAAGGCGAAATCACGAAGTCGGCTATGCTCGCGCATATTGCCGTAACAAGCAAAAACAGACCTTCGAACACCGCTAAAAACAACGTACTGCCCGTAACGACGTCGTTGCGCTTGACGGGCAGCGTTGCGGTAAACTCCACGTCGCGGTTGGCTTTGCGGTAGCTCATGACGTTAAACATAGCAAGACACGCATATGCTATGCTGATTATCGAAGGGTATGACGGAATAAGCGCCATAGCTCCGAGCAGTATAAACAGATAAAACGCAGGGTGCGTAGCTAAAAACAGTTCTTTATATAATAAGCTCTTCAGTTTGCCGTTCATAACTCTATCTCCTTGTCACGGTTGTAGTACACCATTAAATCCTCGAGGTTGGGGCGCTCCGCCGTCAAGCCGCTTAAATCCAAGCCTTTATCGCGCTTAATAAGAGCGGTAAACGAGTAAGCATTCTTCTTGACGCCCACCGCGTTGTTCGCAATTGCGTCCGTAAGTTCGTCCGCGCCGCCCGCCACGAGAACGTGCGAATCCAACAGCCCGTCGCGCGTGTCGTCGCCCACAATCTGCCCGTCCTTTATAAACAGAATATAGTCTGCGCACTTTTCTAAGTCAGACGTTATGTGAGTTGAAAAGAGCACACTCTTTTCCCCGTCCTCAATAAGCCTACGGAAAACGTCCAACAGCTCGTCGCGCGCCACGGGATCGAGTCCGCTCGTCGGCTCGTCCAATATCAGCAATTCAGCGTCGTGCGATAATCCCAGCGCAAGCGAGAATTTGACGCGCATTCCCGCCGAAAAATCTCGTATCCTTTTGTTTTCGTCAAGGTGAAATTTCTTCAGATATCCGCGGTACGTCTCGTCGTTCCACTTATCATAAAACCTACTGTAAAAAGACGCAACCTTGCCCGCTCTGTCGTACTGATAATAATCAAACGCGCCCGAACAAAAACTCAGCCTGCTCTTTATTTCCGTTTCATGCTCTTTTATGTCCATTCCAAACGTCGTTACGCTTCCGCTGTCCGGTCGCACGATATTGAGCATACTTTTAAGCGTCGTCGTCTTGCCCGCACCGTTCGCCCCGATAAAGCCCGTGATAAATCCGCGCTTGACCTCAAAGCTTACGTCCTTTATCCCGAACGCCCCGTAGCTCTTGCATAGATTTTTGACTTCTAACATTCCTTTCCGCTCCTACTGTGTATATTCAATATATACAGTTTAGCGCAAAATTATACCCTTGTCAAGTATTTTGACAGGATTTTTTAAAATACGGAGATTCCTCACATTCATTCGGAATGACAGAAATAGCCTATGCACTGTAATGTCATTCCGAGCGAGCGGTTACGCGACGAGGAATCTCCACCGAATAAAAAACAAAGACGTGGAGATTCCTCACATTCGTTCGGAATGACAAAAAAGAATAAGCGTCTCGGGTTAATAGGAAAGCTTACTTTTTATACGAGACGTTTTTATTTTATAATGTCATTCCGAGCGAGCGGTTACGCGACGAGGAATCTCAACCGAATAGAAAATAAAGAAGTGTAGATTCCTCGTCGAGATTCGTTACACTCGTCTCTCACTCGGAATGACAATTGTTGCCTATGTACTGTAATGTCATTTCGACGCGTAGCGGAGAAATCCCCACCTTATTAAAACCATAAAAAACACCGCGGTTTTAGCCGCGGCGTTTTAGGCCGATTATGTAATTTACTTGTTGAAGATGTCTTTGTCACCGCTTAATAATAAGCAGTTGCCTCTTATCATCTTTTCTTCCTTTGCTTTATCGTAAGCGGAAGTGTCTTTCGAGCCGTCCTCTTTCTCAACGGTCAAGTAATCTTTAAGATCGCCCGCATTGGGGAATGCAATAACGATGACGG
>CAZBTB010000233.1:0-3051 GCA_964494605.1 uncultured Lachnospiraceae bacterium | reverse complement strand
AAGTGCCAAGGGAGCATATCGGGAACGAGAATTTTGTGTGTTTTTCTCATTTCTACGGTAAACTGTGCGTACTTTTTCTCTTCCATAAAGTCCTCTATTCTATTGCGGCAAGCAGAGATCTGAGTCTGATCTTAACCGCCCCCAAATTGCTGATTTCGTCTATTTTAAGCTGTGTGTAGATTTTTCCGTTGCTCTCGAGTATTTTACGGACTTCGTCGGTCGTAATTGCGTCTATTCCGCAGCCGAAAGACACGAGCTGTACAAGGTTCATGTCCTTTTGCGTCGCAACGTATGCCGCCGCGCGGTACAGCCTCGAGTGATACGTCCATTGGTTTAATACGGTGAGCTTAGGCGGCGCCGCAAAACCGCTTACTGCGTCCTCCGACAGCGACACAACGCCGAGCGAAGAAATCAGTTTTTGAACGCCGTGGTTGATTTCGGGATCGATATGATAAGGTCTGCCGGCCAATACGACAATAGGCTTGTTGTTTTTACGCGCAAAATCAATAAACTCAAGCCCTTTTTTGGTTACGTCCTTGCGGTACTCGTCCAACGCCGCAAAGCCCTTGTCTACCGCCTTTTTCGCATCGGAACGCTTTATATTATAGCGTTTAAGCGATTTTACGAGCGCGGTTACGACGTTTTCCCTGCGACTCATGTCCATATACGGATAAATAAAGTTCTGCTCGTTGAGTTCGTGCATGTTTGCGCGAAGAAGTTCGGGATAATACGCAACGACGGGACAGTTATAATGATTGTCGCTGTCGCCCTCGTCGATATTGTAGCTTTGACACGGATAGAATACGAAGTCTGCTCCCTTATCGAGAAGATTAAGCACGTGCCCGTGAACCAGCTTAGCGGGATAACAAACGGTGTCCGACGGAATAGTATGCTGACCGTTTAAAAACATTTTACGCGTGCTTTCGTCCGAAATTACCGTTCTGAAACCCAATTCGTTGAAAACGGTATTCCAAAGCGGCAGTTGCTCGTAAAAGTTAAGGCACATCGGAAGCCCTACGGTTGCTTTAGGCGTCGGGCACGTATTAAACACGCCGCCCGTGAGCTTCTTGTACTTGTAGCCGTATAGGTCGGGCAAAATCTCCTCTTCCTTTTTTCCCAAGCCGCGCTCGCAGCGATTACCCGAAATCAGCTTTCTGCCGTCCGAGAACGTCAGCACGTTAAGCGAACAGCGTGCCGTACAGCGGTTGCAATTTGCCGACATAGATGAATATGTAAAATTATTCAATTCTTCGGAAGAAATCACCGTCGAAGAGCCTTTGCTCTTCTTTTTTGCGTACAACGCCGCACCGAACGCACCCATAAGTCCTGCGATTTGCGGTCTTATTACATTTAATCCGAGTTCGTTTTCAAACGCGCGAAGTACCGCATCGTTAAGGAACGTGCCGCCCTGAACTACGACGTGCTTTCCAAGCTCCTCTGCGCTCTTTGCGCGGATAACCTTGTAAATGGCGTTTTTGACAACCGACGAGGAAATGCCCGCGGAAATATCCTCCACGCTCGCTCCGTCCTTTTGCGCCTGCTTGACTGCGCTGTTCATAAACACCGTACAGCGCGACCCAAGCTCCACGGGGCGGGTAGCGAACAGTCCGAGCTTGGCAAAGTCTGCAACCGAGTAACCCAGCGCATTTGCAAACGTCTGAATAAACGAACCGCAGCCCGACGAGCAAGCCTCGTTGAGCATTATATTGTCTATCGCCTTATTCTTTATCTTAAAACACTTTATGTCCTGTCCGCCGATATCGATAATAAAATCCACTTCGGGACAGAACTTAAGCGCGGCGGTAAAGTGCGCAACCGTTTCCACTATGCCGAAATCGAGCTTTAAGCCGGACTTTAATAGCTCCTCGCCGTAACCGGTTACCGCCGACGAAACGATCTTTATCCTGTCGCCCATGAGCACATAAAGCTCCTTGAGCTTGTCGGCGACTACGTCCAAAGGGCGTCCGATGTATTCGGTGTAATTCGTAAACAGCAGTTTTTCGTCTGCCGTCATAAGAACGATTTTGGTAGTAGTCGAACCCGCGTCAACACCCAAATAGGCGTCTCCCGAATACGACTTAATATCCACGCGCTCAACGTCCGCACCGGAGTGACGGGTTTTGAACTCCTCGTATTCGGCTTCGCTTTCAAACAGCGGCTTGGTCGTAAAAACGCTTTCTTGAGGCTTTGCCGCCAGAATTCTGTCGAGAATGTCTTTCGGGTCTTCCCACGCGGTATTTTTAGCTGCGTAAAGCGCCGCGCCGTAAGCCATAAAACAGGGCGCAAGCTCGGGGAAAACGGCATTTTCTTCGCCTAAGTTCAGCGTCTCGACAAATGCCGCACGGAGCGCCTTGTAAAAGTGCAGCGGTCCGCCCAGAAACAGAACCTTGCCTTTAATTCGTCTGCCCTGCGCAAGGCCCGCAACCGTTTGGTCAACCACCGCCTGAAAAATGCTTGCGGCTACGTCCTGAGGTTTGGCGCCTTGGTTTAGTAACGGCTGAATATCGCTCTTCGCAAACACGCCGCAACGCGACGCTATGGGATATTTCTTTTCGGCTGAAAGCGCAAGCTTGTCAAGCTCGTCGCCCGATACTTTAAGAAGCGTCGCCATCTGATCGATAAACGCACCCGTTCCGCCCGCGCACGAACCGTTCATTCTCTGCTCCGTGCCGCCCGTCAAGAACAAAATTTTCGCGTCCTCGCCGCCGAGCTCTACTGCACAGTCGGCATCGGGGTACATGGATTTTATGGCAAGCGACGCAGCATATACTTCCTGTACGAACGGGAGTTTTGCGGCATTGGACAGTCCGAGCCCCGCAGAACCCGTCATTGCGATTTTAAAGCTTCCCGTATAAAAAGAGAAAATTTTATTTAATTGCTCGGAAACCGTTTCCTTAACCAAAGAATAATGCCGATCGTACACGGAATGGACGATTTCACCTTTCTCGTCGAGCAATATGCACTTAACCGTTGTCGAGCCGACGTCCACGCCGACCGTATATTTCTGCAAACTCAATTCTCGCACACCTCCGGCAGAAACAGTCTTATTCA
>CAZBTB010000232.1:0-3060 GCA_964494605.1 uncultured Lachnospiraceae bacterium | reverse complement strand
TAACTATATAGCCAAGCGAACCTGCTCGGACTCCGAAAAGCTGAAAACCGAATATCTTAAGCTGAATCACGAGATCCCTCCTCTCGAAACGCTTTTGCCGCTCGTTAATCCGCTTGTTCACATGCTCGAAATGCTGTACTCCATGCCCTCCGAAGTTAAGCCCGCGGACCGCGGCGAAGCGGCTTACAACGAGATTTTCAACTATCTTTTCGAAAATTACAAGTCAAACATTCGTATAAGCGACGTATGCGATTACGTCCACTACTCCGAATCGTTCGTCTTTCACGTTTTTAAAAAGTACGGCGGCGGCACGATAAACGAATTTTTAGTCAAGCTGAAAATGGAAGAAGCGGCGGCGCAGCTTATCGAAACAGATAAAAAAATTCTCGACATAGCTTACGACGTCGGTTACAACGATTCCAATTACTTTACCAACGTATTTAAAAACCATTTCGGAATGTCGCCCAAAGTTTACAGAAATACGCACAGAAAATAGTTTTATAAGGTGGAGATTCCTCGTCGAGCCTCATTACATTCGGCTCTCACTCGGAATGACAAAATAGAATAAACGGCTCGGGTTGATACTAAGCTTAGTATTTGTCCGAGACGTTTTTATACTATAATGTCATTCCGAGCGAACGGAGTGATAGCGGAGTGACGAGGAATCTCCGCCAATTTAAAAGCTTTTGCCGCATTGCAAAAGCTTGCTTTTGTTTTTGTTTAATGCTATAATTAGTTGTAAAACATTTTCGGAGGTCAAAAAATGTCTGCAACAGCTTTAGTCGGCGCACAATGGGGCGACGAGGGCAAAGGTAAAACAATCGACATCTTAGCGTCAAAAGCGGATATGGTGGTTCGCGCGCAGGGCGGCTCCAACGCCGGCCACACCGTGGTCGTGGGAAACGTAACGTATAAGCTCCATCTTATCCCGAGCGGAATCTTATATCCAGACACCGTTTGCGTAATCGGCAACGGCACGGTAATTTCTCCCGCCGTTATCTTAAAAGAAATCGCAAGTCTAACAGAGCGCGGCGTTTCTATGAAAAACCTCAAAATCGACGCGCGTGCTCACGTAATTTTACCCTATCACGTCGTTATCGACACGTTAAGCGAGCTTGCCCGCGGCAAAGAGGACATAGGCACCACCAAGAACGGTATCGGCCCGTGCTATATGGATAAAGCCGAGCGTATCGGCATAAGAATGTGCGACTTCATTAAGCCCGAAGTATTCCGCGAAAAGCTCAAACGCAACGTCGAAGTCAAGAATAAAATCATTACAGCCGTGTACGGCGGCGACCCCGTGGACTTTGAAAGCATTTACACCGAATACTGCGAGTACGCCAAACAATTAGCTCAGTACGTAACCGACACTTCGGTGCTCGTGTTCGATGCAATAAAGGCAGGCAAGGACGTGCTCTTCGAAGGCGCTCAGGGCGCTCTCCTTGACCTCGATATGGGAACTTATCCGTTCGTAACGAGCTCCCACCCCACCGCAGGCGGTTTCTGCGTGGGCGCAGGCGTAGGTCCTACTCTTATCGAAAACGTCCTCGGCGTGGGCAAAGCCTACACCACCCGCGTGGGCAAAGGTCCTTTCCCCACCGAGCTGAACGACGAAATCGGCGACAGAATAAGAACAGTGGGCGCCGAGTTCGGAACGACCACGGGTCGTCCCCGCCGCTGCGGTTGGCTGGACGCCGTAATCCTCCGCTTTGCCGTCCGCGCGAACGGGTTGACTGCCCTCGCTATAAATAAACTCGATACTCTAAGCGGAATCGAAAAATTAAGAATGTGTGTAGCATACGAAAAGAACGGCGAGATTTTAAGGGACTTTCCCACCGACATCTACGACCTCGAGGGCTGTAACCCCGTTTACGTCGAGCTTGACGGCTGGACCGAGGACTTAAGTAAAATTAAATCCTTTAACGATCTCCCCGCTGCCGCCAAAGCATACGTCGAGCGTATCGAGCTCGAAGCCGGCTGCCCCGTAACCATGGTAGGCGTCGGTCCCGACCGCGAACAGAACTTAAACAGATAATCGATACCAAAACAGCCGCTTGATTAACCAAGCGGCTGTTTTTTATAACGTGGGGATTTCTCGTCGGCTCGCGCCTCGCTCGAAATGACATTACAGTATAGCGACTACTCGGGTTAAGACTAAGGCTTAGTAATTGTCCGAGGTGCTTGCCCTATTGTGTCATTCCGAGCGAGCAATGAGCATTATGCGATATTGCGACGAGAAATCTCCACCGTTAAGAAAAGGCATTGCGTTTTTTGCAATGCCTGTTTGTTAGTTATCTGTTACCGATTTAGCGTCCTCGAAATATTGTTTGAACTCTTGTACAATTCTGTTATATTCGGCTTCCTGTTGCTCCGGCGTTCCGCCTATATCTACATCGAGATACTTCGTACAATAATATGTGTCATTTACTACATCTATATTATTTATAATTACTTTATTCGTATCGAACATGAAGTCGGGCGAAGGGTCGGGATATTCCTCACTGCTCCAAAACTCTTTGGGCGCGTAATAACTTGCCCCCGCAACAATAATTTTATCTCTTTGCATATCGTCGACGGCGCAGGGCAAAAGTATACATTTATTTAACGTAATATTATTGTTATAGGGAGAACGTATATCCATCAAGCGCTGCATTGTGTTGATTATCTCGCCCTCCTCATCTAATTCGACTATGGAAATTATCCTGCAATTCGTAAAAACAAAATTATTATTGGCGCTTAAATTAACCTCAATAAACTCATCATCATCCCACAAAATATAATTCGAAGGAACTATTGTAGAAAACCAGTTGGTTTGGTTATGGGGACTTGGGTGAATATTCGTCCCTTGGAAAGTGCTGTTGTACGCATTGAGCGTTACGCCGCTTGCGGAATTAATGATTGCTCCCCATGCCCAGACCTCAGACTTTTCGATATTTACAATCAAGCTGTAATTAAACTTTTCCATATAAACGCCATAGTAAGTACACATTCTGACCTTTACATCTTTAATATTGCAAGTTAAATTATCCGTCCCGGAGAAGTTTATTCCGCGCATATAAG
>CAZBTB010000231.1:0-3061 GCA_964494605.1 uncultured Lachnospiraceae bacterium | reverse complement strand
TCAGAATCGTAAGGCACGCTGTCGGTATGGGTATTCCGTACGTGACGGTTTACGCGTTTTCTACCGAAAACAAGGATAGGCCCAAGGACGAGGTAGAGGTTCTTATCGACCTTATCCGCAAAAATTTCGAAACGGTTTTCCGTGAGCTTATCGAAAACGACGTTTGCGTCCGCGTCATCGGTGACAGAGAATATTTCCCGAAAGACGTTGTCGAAATACTCAACAAGGTCGAGTCGGAGAGCGCAAGCGGAAAAGGCGGAGTTTTCAATGTTGCGTTAAATTACGGCGCCCGTGCGGAAATTGTAAGAGCGGCAAAAGCGGCCGCTCAGTCGGGTAGTGAAATCACCGAAGAGAGTTTCGGAAAATTTTTGTACACATCAAATGCGCCCGATCCCGATATTATAATAAGGACGGGCGGCGAAAAAAGGCTGAGCAACTTTTTGCTGTATCAGTCGGCATATTCGGAGCTGTTTTTTTCAGATACGTTGTGGCCCGATTTTACCGAAAAAGAGTTGGATTCGATAATCGCCGAGTTTGCAACGCGAAACAGGCGCTTCGGAAAGGTATAATAAATGTCAGAAGAAGATAACAACGCTCAAAATAATATTCCCGAGGTTCCGACTACGGAAAACGGCGGTGAGTTTGCTCCCGAGCCCGACAAAAACGGGGGCGGAAACAAAAACGGCAAGAGTGATTTTATGCAAAGAGCTCTTACCGGATTATTCATTGCTGTTTTATACGTCGTGCCCATTGTGCTCGGATTTTACGTTCACGAGCTGTTTTACGATGCGCTTGTTGTCTTTTTGATGATAGTGGCAAGTTACGAATTTTCCAAAGCCATTTCGGTAAAATTCGCCAAACCGATAAATGTTTTCATCTATTTGAATATTATTTTAGGTTATACGGCGTTTAAGCTTGTCGACGAGTTTGTGGGCAAAGGAAGCGGAGGAATAACCTCGTTTTTCGGAATGCTTGCAGTAAGCTTTATCGCATGTATAGTCTATAACATGTTCAGCAAGAAGAATAATATCAACAACGTTGTAAGCACGCTTTTCGTTATGATTTATCCGGGCGCGATTATGACATATCTGCTGTCGCTGAATTATCTTCCCGAGCGGTTCTGTGCGGTTGCGATTATTATTGCGTTCCTTTCTGCTACGCTTACAGATACAATGGCGTATCTCGTCGGTTCGACGTTGAAAGGACCTAAGCTTTGCCCCAAAATCAGCCCCAAAAAGACTATTTCGGGTGCAATCGGCGGCTTGCTCGGCGGTATTATCGGCGGAGCGATTGCGTTTGCTTTCGGTGAATACGGAATACTTACGGCTCAGCCCCTTATGGAGGCAACAGTTCCCAACGTTCTTAACTTCTTGTTTTTGGGACTCGGGGCTTCGCTTTTCTGCCAAATCGGAGACCTTATTTCTTCGTACGTCAAGCGCGCGTGCGGTATTAAAGATTTCGGAAACATTTTGAAGGGGCACGGCGGGTTTATGGACCGAATCGACGGTCTTATCATTACTGCCGTATTTATCTTCATTTACTTCAAAATTCTCGGAGTAGTCATATTATGATAAACGTTGCCGTTTTGGGATGCACCGGATCTATCGGGCGTCAAACCCTCAACGTAATTCGTCGAAATTCGGATAAATTCCGCGTCGGTGCGCTAGTTTGCGGTTCGGACGCGGATATTCTTTTATCGCAGGCAAACGAATTTAAGCCGTCGTTTGTGGGCATTGCCGACAAAACCAAGGCGCACAGGCTCAATGAACTCGATTATATGTGCGAAAAGTTAGCCGGCACGGAAGCACAGGAAGTTGCGGCGGCACTCCCCGAAGTCGATATTGTAGTCGCGGCTGTAGTGGGCTTAAAGGGACTTAACGGCGTTGTTGCAGCTATAAACGCAGGCAAAAAAGTCGCGCTTGCCAATAAGGAAACGTTGGTTGCCGCAGGGCAGTACGTGATGAGTTTTGCAAAAAGCAAAAACGTCGAAATCCTGCCTGTCGACAGCGAGCACTGCGCAGTGTTTCAGTGCCTTAAAAGCGGGAAAAAATCGGAATTAAAGCGCATAATATTAACGGCGAGCGGCGGACCGTTTTTCGGCGCGAAAACCGGAGAAGAGCTTAAAAGCATTACGCCCGAGCAGGCGGTCAAGCACCCTAATTGGTCGATGGGCAAAAAGATTTCCGTTGACAGCGCAACCATGATGAACAAGGGCTTGGAGATTATCGAGGCGCGCTGGTTGTTCGATACGCTCGATATCGACTATATCATTCAGCCCGAGAGCATAATTCATTCTATGGTAGAGTTCGCCGACGGCTCGGTCATTGCGCAGATTGCTCCGCCAGATATGGAAATGCCCATTGCTTACGCGCTGAATTATCCCGACCGAGCGGACGCCGGCTGTCCGAAGTTTGACTTTACAAAAAACATCCGATTTTTCGAGCCGAACGAAGAAGTGTTCCCCATGCCTAAGCTTGCAAAAGCGGCGTTAATAGAAGGGGGAACGGCGCCGGCTGTCATGAACGCGGCAAACGAGGCGGCTGTCAAGCTGTTTTTAGAGCATAAAATCGCTTTTACGGATATAATGCGGCTGGTCGAGCATACCTTAAATAGTGAAAAAGCCGTGCCGTACACCGATTACCGTGAGATTATCGGATTGCACGAACGCATTTGCGGCAATATTCTTAAAGATTACGGTAAAATTTTGGAGAAATAAATTGCGTTATTTTCTGTACATTCTTTTAGCTATAGTGATTTTGCTCGTAATGATAATCATTCACGAGCTCGGTCACTATGTCGCTGGCAAAATCTTAAAGTTCAAAATCAACGAGTTTTCCGTTGGTTTCGGACCGCAGCTACTCAGTAAAACCAACAAAAAAACGGGCGAAAAGTTTACTTTGAGATTGATTCCGCTGGGCGGTTACTGCGCGTTCGAGGACGAAAGCGGACTGGGTGAAGAAGAGAGCGGCGAACGAGTCGTCGACCCCGATACCGTTTTTCCCGAAGCGTCGAATAGGGTAATGCCGCCTTCCGTCGACGAGCTCAGAGCGGAAACGACGCC
>CAZBTB010000230.1:0-3081 GCA_964494605.1 uncultured Lachnospiraceae bacterium | reverse complement strand
CGCTGTGTCCTAACGAGCGTACCCGTGTTATTCTGCCGTTTCCGTTCTTAAAAACTCTCGAATGGATTCGCGTTTGATTTCGCCCTCTTCGTCAAAAGAAAAAGCGTTAAGAAAATCGTACTGATTTTCGATTTTATAGGCATATTCGCCGAAAGCGACAGCGGTTGCGGGAATGTTAAGTTCTTTGTCAAAGCAAGGAACAGCCATTTCGCCGGCAAGTCCCCATTCTGCGGTAAACTCACTCGACAAATCGAGCGCCACTATTTCCGCCTTATCGTACGGCTTGTTTCCACCCAGCATCTTCTTCTCCTTTCCTGGATTGAATACGCTGAAAACCGTCGCTTTGCTGCGGCTGAGCATTTTAAGCACGCCGTCGACCTTGAGCATTGCCATAAGCCCGCTCTCCAGCTCAATAACCGTATTGGGCGTCAGCTTAGCCGCATCCACTTTCCAACATGCAACTTCTTCGGAACTTCTCTTTCTGATTTCGATAACGTTCATAAATTCAACCTCTCTGTTTTAGGTTTTACGGCTGCTTGCACGTAAACTTTTTCCGCACAAAAAACGCTGAAAGACATGAGTTTTCAAGCAGCGTTCTCCGCACCTTACATAATGCAAGAGTCTATAATTGTCTACATTATAACAAATATGGGGAAAATTGTCAACATATTAACCGCTAAGCCCCTAAATATATTTTATATATTTAAATTCGAAAAATCGGACGGAGAACGTCGGTTACTCCATCCGATTATCTTAAATCCAACTCGATTACAACAAACCGTTTTCGGCTTTATTTTCGGTTCGGATTTTAATCATATTCATAATTCTCGGATAAACGAGGGAAACGATAAAAATCATAACGATGTCAATAGCCCAAAACAAAAGAATACTCACAAGCGAAGCAAGCGCCGCGGCAAGTGCGATTTTATTTACAAGTACCAATATCATAACTTGGTAAGACATGCCGATTACGTAGATAGGCACAAGCCCGGCAATTCCAGACAGCCAAATCTTCCAAACGTTAATTGTCTTAAAACGCGACATAACGGCACCCGTTACAAAAGATCCTGCAATAAACCCCAAAATATACCCGAAAGACGGCATAAAAACATATTGAAAACCGCCACCCTGAGTAAAAATAGGTACGCCGACAAGTCCTATAATCGCATAAGCAAGTTGCGCAAATGCTCCGTCTCGTCCCCCCAGAATCAAACCCGCCATTATAACGAACAAAGTCTGCAACGAAAATGCAACGTATCCGATAGGTATTTTAATAAAGCCGCCTACAGCGGTCAGCACCGTAAACAAAGCTATTCTGATTAAACGTTTTGTACTCATGAATTCCTTAAATGCGAACGCTGACTTCTTCGTTCGAAAGCACGCGTTTTATACCTTTTTCATCGGTCACAATCAACCTGCCCTGATCGTCCACGTTTTCCGCAAACGCCGAATATTCGCCGGACTTTGCCATAACGGTGATTTTCCGACCCAAAATAAAGCATTTTTTGCGGTATTTCTCCAAATGCGTAATCTCCGGCAATTTGTCGCTAACCCCTATTAATTTATCGGCAATGCGGGCAACTAAGTTATTTCTCGATACCTTTCCGATACTTCCGGCACGATTTTTAATCTCATCGGGAAAATTATTAGTGCTTACGTTTATTCCGATACCAACAATAATGCTGTCCACTCCGCCGCTTTCGTAATCAAAAATAGCCTCACACAGTATTCCCACACACTTTTTACCGTCGACGTAAATGTCGTTGATCCACTTGATTTCGGCGGTTTTGCCCGTCAATTCCTCTATTGCCTCGGCAGTCACGACTGCAGCTGCCGTAGTAACAAGCACACTATCCGAAGCGGAAATCTGCGGTCGAAGAATAATGCTGAAATATACGCCCGTATTCTGTGGCGAAAAAAACGAACGCCCGCGTCTGCCCTTGCCCCCAGTTTGCGAATTGGCGGCAATTACCGTTCCCGTCGGTGCTCCTTCAATCGCGGCAAGCTTTGCCGTCGTGTTCGTAGATTCCACACTTTCATAAACCCTGACGTCAAGGTCACGAACCGAGTACGCTTTTATCCCGGCGTCGCTTAGTACGTCCGAATCTCCCGCCAATCGATAGCCTCGATTTGTCGTAGCAATAAGATTATGCCCCTCTTTTTCGAGAGCTTTGATTGCCTTCCAAACTGCGGCGCGCGTAACGCCCAATAACTCCGCCAATTCCTGACCCGAAACGGAATTATCGCGGTTTTTCTCCAATATTTTCAATATGTCGTTTTTTAATGCCATATACTCACCATGCAACGATTATACTTCATTACTGTAGAATTGTCAACCATTTTAGTTGGATAGGTTTACAATTAGCGTAAAAAACACCTTAAAATAACTTCTGATTGCAAAAACACAGTTAAAATACTTTGATTTTTTATAAATTTTGTGTTATAATGCAAGGGATGAGGAGATAAAGTGTGGAACTGACAGACGAATCTACAATCAATAAGCTGATAATGCTGTACGTATTCGAAGCTATGGATGTTCCCATTACGGGCAACACCATAATCGAGCTTTGCACAAGCAGAAATACTTGGTTGAGCTATATGGATTGTACGATTACCATAAATCAGTTGCTGGAGTCGGGATTTATTTATCAGGCATCGAAAGAAAAAAACAGCTATTACAACATCACCGCCGACGGAAGACAATGTCTATCCCTCTTTTACATGCGCATCCCCTCTTCGCTTCGCTCGGAAATCACCGAATACGTCAAAGAAAACCGCATGACGCTGAGGCGCAAGCAGGAGTATTACCGCAACTACTACAAAAACAACGACGGTACATATACCGTTCAGTTGAAAATCGTCGATCCCGTACAAACTACGCTTGAAATCAAGTTAAACGTTGCTAACCGCAATACCGCAAAAATGGTTTACAACAAGTGGGAAGATAAAGCGGCGATTATATACGGATATTTACACGAAGAACTAATCGACTAAGGAGAAATAAAAATGGAAATTTACAGAACCGTAGGCACTTGTTGCCGTGAAATCGTATTTACCGTAGACGAGAACGACGTATTGACA
>CAZBTB010000229.1:0-3087 GCA_964494605.1 uncultured Lachnospiraceae bacterium | reverse complement strand
AACGAACTGCTTGCTCCTACCATAACCATGCACGGCGTGCTTTTGGACATGGTGGGCTTAGGCGTGCTTATGATAGGTTCGTCGAGTATCGGCAAATCCGAAACCGCGCTCGAGCTTATTCAGCGCGGACACAGGCTTGTTGCGGACGACGCGGTGTGCATAAAGCGAATTTCGGACAAGCTTGTCGGCTCGTGCCCCGACAATATCCGTCATTTCATGGAGCTTCGCGGCATCGGACTTATCGACATTCGCGCAATGTTCGGCGCAGGCTCGATACGCGAAACAAAAGTTGTCGACATTGTCGTCAAGCTCGAGCAATGGGACGAAAACAAGCAGTACGACCGATTGGGCGACGACGAGAACTATTACAAAATTCTGGAAACCGAGCTTCCCATGTATGTCGTTCCCGTAAAACCCGGGCGCAACCTCGCAGTCATATTCGAGGCGATTGCGAGAAATCACAGGTTAAAGACAATGGGTATAAATGCTTTGGACGAACTCATGACTCGCATGGGACAAAGCAAATAAATTACTTATAATATAGGTTATAATATATAAAGAAGAGAGACTGCTCTTTATCCGGTAATTGACGGGCATACCGCTTGACAAAAGGCAAGCAGTATGCTATACTTTTGCAAAGTAAAGTGTCAGAGGACTAAGTTTTAATTCAGGAGATAAATATGTTAAGCAAATTCAAAAAAACTCTTTTCGTATTTCTGGCTGCGGCGGTAGTGCTTTCATGCGGACTGCTAATTGCCTGCAATCCGAAACAGGAGACAATCGAACCGGGTCCGGAAAGCGGGTTGTATTATTGCGACACCGAGGCGGGCGAGTATCTTGTTTCGCTCGAGGACGGCGACAAATTCAAGCTCTACATAGGCGGCTTAAATATGTCGGGTACTTACGCGCTTGACGGCGAGAGCATGAGCGTAACGCTTGATGGCGATACGCTTACGGCTACGCTTAAAGAGGGTGTTCTTCTTTTTAAATATAACGATGAGGATCTCAGATTTATCCGTCGCGTTAATTTTTCGGTAACGTTCGACACCGACGGCGGCAATGCCGTTACGGCTCAATCGGTACTCAACGAAAAGCTTGCGGCTAAACCCGAAGATCCCGTTAAAGAGGGCTTTACGTTCGTCGGCTGGTACAAAGACGGCGAACACACCAAACCGTTTAACTTCTCCGAACCTATCGTCGCCGATACCGTTCTTTACGCTCTTTGGGGCGAAAACGTGTTCGGGCAGGCGGAATTTACCGCTAAGTTCAATCCTCTCGACGGAGGCGCGACCGAGATTTCGGAACGTAAGACGATTGGCGGCAAGATTTTGGATATGCCCGTTCCCACTCGCGAAGGCTACGAGTTTAAGGGCTGGTGGTACAGCTTTACGGGTAAGCCCGCCGAGCTTGCCTACGAGGTAACTGCCGATACCGTTTTAAAAGAAAGCACGACGCTTTATGCCGAGTGGAGAGAGGTGGGTTCCGATAAAGCCGACGCTCCTCTTGTCAACGTTACCGAAAACAGAATTTATTGGTCGAGCGTAAACGGCGCAAATGCTTATTCGTATAAAATTACCGATAAGGACGGACGCACTGTAGACTCGAGCGACAGAATTACCTCTTCGAGCGTAACTGTCGTATTCCCGAAAGAAGGAACGTATAACGTAGAGGTTCGCGCGCTCGCTCCCAGCGAAGCCAACAGCTCGGAAGTTACGAAACGCGTTTTCGTAAGTAAAGCGCTCAGCCGCGTTTCGCTGTTCGAAGAAACGCAGAACTCGGTTTTGCTTTATAACGCAGTGGAAAATGCCGAGAGATATACCGTTACGGTCAGGTACGGCGATGCCGACAACCGTCAGGAGGAGAAGTTTGTAAACGGTTCCTCGACGTACTTTAACTTCGCAAACTATGAAATGACCAAGGATGGCATCGAGTTTACCGTTGTCGCCGAGGCAAAAGGCTACGCTTCGTCGACGGCAACGTATACCGTTCACAGAGATCTCGAGGAAGTAAAGGAACTCAGACGCGACTCGGCTAACCAAACGATTTCTTGGGAAAAAGTCCGGTTTGCTACCGGTTACGAAATAACCGTAAAACATGGCGAAACTATTAAGAAGTTCAATACGACGGCAACGAGTTTCGATTATAAAAATTTACCCAAGGGTGAAATCGAAATAAGCGTTACGCCTACAGCCAAAGGCTACGCGTCTCCCGACGCAGTTACCGAAAGCTTTACGAAAGCCGAGCTTGCAACGCCTTCGGGTGTTACCGTTCTCGGTACTTCGGTTTTCTGGAACAAGGTTGACGGCGCGACGGGTTATACCGTAAACGTCGGCAATCGTAATTTCGACATCGAAAACGGCGAAACCGTTGCTCTTGATTTGGCGGACGAAAATTTCTCGTTTGAGTCGGGCGCAGAGTATACCGTCAGAGTGCGGGCAAATGGCGGCGAAAATTCGGCATGGAGCAACGAAATCAAAGCGGGCTTCAACACCATGTACGATACGCTCAAGTATGAAAGCGGCGTATTGTCGTGGAATCCCGTGTTCGGCGCCGAGAAATATCAGATTATGCTCAACGGCAATGCCGGGAGTATTACCGACGTTTTCACCGATTCGACCGAAGTTACGTTTAACAAGGCAGGCTTCAATAAGCTGTCCGTTCGTGCGGTCGACGCGGATAGCAGGACTTCGCAGTGGGTGGAAACCGACGTTTTTGTCTACACGATCAACTTAAATCCGAGCAGCGGTTCGATTCCGGATGCAAATCAATACGTCATTTATAAGGCAAAGGGCGACAGACTCGAATTGCCCGATCCCACGAAAATCAATCATGATTTCGCAGGCTGGTACACGTCGCAGACGGGTACTAACGGAACGAATAAGCCTTACGGAGCGAAGTATGCCGACGAGTTTTACGGCGAGCAGGGCGATTTGTACCTGTACGCATACTATACGCCCGCCGCTTACACGGTTCAGAAGGTGGTAGGCGACGGCGAATCGATAGAAAACCAAACCGAAACCGTTTACTATAATACCGACTTTAAGTTGGAAGTTCCCGTTACAACCGACGGCAGAAAGGTGTTCAGAG
>CAZBTB010000228.1:0-3102 GCA_964494605.1 uncultured Lachnospiraceae bacterium | reverse complement strand
GCAATCCTGACGGCGCGCTTGAAAGTATAGTTCTTCCCGGAAAATTGCAGACAATAGGCGAAAATGCGTTCCAGTATCAGAAATCTCTTAAATCGGTTAATTTCCCCGCAAGCCTGACTTCGATAGGCGACCGTGCGTTCCATTCCACGGGATTGACAAGCTTGACTATACCTCATACCGTTACGGCAGTGGGCGGTATGGCGTTTGCGGGATGCCCGGATCTTGTCAGTGTAGCGATAACCGGTTCCCGCCAAAGCTTCAGAGATTACGACAACAGTCTCAGCTACAATCTTTTCAAAGACTGCACGTCTCTTAATTCGATTACGTTCCCCGAAAGCTTTTCCGAGTTCGGCAAGAATATGTTTGAAAACACCGCCCTAACGGAATTCAACGTTCCGAGCGGAGTAACGTTCCTATCTTCACAGTTATTTTATGGTTGCAAGTCGCTTAAGTCGGTCAACTTCAACAACGTTACGTCGCTTGGTTACGGTGTTTTCCAGAATTGCACCGCGCTCGAAAGCTTGGCTATTCCCAATGCGGTCCAGTCCATTGCCGTCAACGGTTCGTACGGATTTCTGATGGGATGCACCGAGCTTGTAAGCGTAACGATACCTAAGAATCTGACTGCAATTCCCGCTTATATGTTCTACAACTGCACGAAGCTTACTACGGTTAATTATGTAAACGACAGCGGACAAATAGTCGCAGGACTTCCCGAGGATATTAAAACCATCGGCAACTATGCGTTTTTCAATACGGCTGTTTCGTCGGTTGGTATTCCGAGCGGAGTAACCTCTATCGGCGCTTATGCGTTTGCGGGTACAAACATAACAACCGTTGTTATGCCCGATGCGCTCACCGAAATCGCGGCAGGCGTGTTCCAGAACTGTGCGGAGCTCAGCTCGGTCGACTTTAACAACGTAACGTCTATCGGCGCTTACGCTTTCAGAAACTGTGTACTTTTGGATAACGTAGATCTCGACGCTTTCGAGAAAGTGGGCAGGCTTGCTTTCGTTGGAACGGCAATGGGCGACACCGAGACTACGATCGAATATTCGCCCGACGGAAAGACAATCGTTTATGTTTACGGAGATAGACTTGTCGATCAAAACGGCAGAATGGATATCGACGTAAGCGGCAAGACTTTGGGTGAATACTGCTTCGAGGATAACACTTCGGTCAATTACCTCGTTATCAGAAACGCAGACAAGGCCGTTGCTTATTCCGACTATTTATGGCAGGGCTGCAACGAGAGCATTCATGTGTTCTTTGTCGGTGTTGAGAGGATGGGCGAGCTTCCGTCCAGAAGCGGTAATTGGAGAGCAAACGGCTACGGATTTATTAGCAATTTGCACTATTGCAAGACGCTCGAAGAGGCTGAAGAACAGCTTGCCGCGCTTATCCAAAATGAAGCAAACTGATTGTTTTTAATTATTTGTAAAAAACAAGGAAAAACCTCTTTCGGAGTGCTTAGGAAAGAGGTTTTTCGTCTGTATCGGCACTTTATTTGATGAAATTTTAAAATATGCCTTGAAAATGCTTGTTAATTCATTTAATATATGGCATAATAGAGATAATATGGGCTTTTAGTGCATAAATATGCAGGAGGTTTTATTATGGTCGAAACTAAATTGTTTGAAAAATACCGCAACAGACTGGTTAAAGAAGGCATAATAAAATCTGTTATGTTCGGCTTGATCGCAGGGTTTGTCACCGATTTCATCGTGACGCTCGTTTCGTGGTTGTGCAATTATAAATACGGATTGTGGCTCGGATTGGGGCTTGGGTTAGGTATTGCGGCCGTTGTGGGCGCAGTGCTGTATTTCGTTAAGTTCCGTCCGTCGGATAAAGAGGTAGCAAAGCGAGTGGACGCACTGGGACTCGAGGAACGCATGATTACCATGCTCGAGCTTGAAAACGACAATTCCTATATTGCCCTTCGTCAGCGCGAAGACGCCAAAATCCACGCTAAAACCACTAATCAAAAAAGTTTGAAAATCCGCATTTCGGCGCTCTTGATTGCATTTGTTCCTATTGCGTTCGTGCCTGCGGTTTCAATGTCCACGGTTTCGCAGCTTTACGCTCTCGGAGTTATTCCGGGCGGCGGAGATTTTATCGACGGAGAAGCGTACATCGAGGTCAGCTACGTTGTAGACGAAGGCGGCGAAATTGACGGAGAGTCCGATCAGATTTTATTAAAGGGCGAAAATGCCGAGCCGGTAATTGCAGTAGCAGAGGACGGTTGGGCGTTTGTCGGTTGGGACGACGGTGTAAACACTCCGTATAGAGAAGATAAAGGACTTAACGAAAACACGGTATTCAAAGCCGTATTCATGCAGATCGACGAGGATGCCGATGCTACTACGGGCAACGAAGATGGCGATAACGGCACGGACAGCGGCGACGAGGCCGACGACGCACCTAACGGTGAGCCGGGGCAAGCGGACGGCGACGGCGACGGCTCGGGCGGCAAACCCAGCGACGGCGACGGCAGCGGCGGAGACGGCGTTAAAGGCGACGATAACCAAGGCGGTCACGGTCAGGGCGACGGCGGCGGCGGACGTTACCAGGAGGGCAACAATATTATCGACGGCAGCGAATATTACCGCGACCATCTCGAGGATTACAAGCCGTTTGTCGAAGAGTATCTTGCCAACAATCCCGATTTAACCGAAGAAGAACGCGAGTTTATCGAAAAATATTTCGGTAGTTTATAAACAATAATAATTAAAGCGAGGCTTTATATGATTTCAGAAGAGAATATAAGAAAGTTCAGCGAGCAGTGTAAGAACATTTTCGAGCAGATCGGTCGCGACGTCGTCGGACAGAAAGAAGTTGTCGAGGGCACGATAATTGCGATGATTGCAGGCGGCAACGTCCTTCTCGAGGGTGTTCCCGGAGTAGGTAAAACGCGTTTGGTCCGTTCTCTCGGCCGCGTGTTCGATTTACCGTTCTCGCGTATCCAGTTTACACCCGACCTTATGCCTGCAGACGTAACCGGTACAAACATCATCGTAAAAGACGACAACGGAAATACTCAGTTCAGCTTCCAGCCCGGTCCCGTGTTCAGCAATATCGTGTTGGCGGACGAGATCAACCGTG
>CAZBTB010000227.1:0-3141 GCA_964494605.1 uncultured Lachnospiraceae bacterium | reverse complement strand
GCTTATTTATGCCCGAGCACGAGCACGGCGGAAATTAGTCTTAAATCGCAAAAATAGCCGTCAATCCCGTTGCTTTTTAATGCAAAATAATGTACAATAATTATAAGGCGTGTTCTTTACTTAGCTAAAGCGCGCGTCACAAGTAGCATCAGGCGGCGTAATATGCGTACAATCGGAGTAATAGGACTGGGGCTTATCGGCGGGTCGATAGCGCTCGGCTTTAAGGAAAACGGTTTTCACGTCGTCGGAGTCGAAAAGGATTCCGACGTTTCGTCGTACGCGCTCGAGCGGAAAATCGTAGACGAGGCGGGCGGGCTCGAATCGCTCAAAGGCGCGGAGGCGGTTTTCGTTTGTGTGCCCGTAGCCAAGACGCGGGAGACGGTCGAGCATGCCGTCGAGGTTTTGGGCGACCGAACGCTTGTGACCGACGTGGCGTCCGTTAAGGGAATACTTAACGGTTTAAACGGAAGGTTCGTAGGCGGACACCCCATGGCGGGAACGGAAAAGAGCGGAATAGCCGCCGCGCGGCCGCACCTGTTCGAAAACGCGTTTTACGCAATAGTCAAGTATGAAAACACTTCGGATGACGACGTTAATAAGCTTGCCGAGCTTGTTAAGTGCTTAAAGGCAAAGCCCGTTATCATGACTGCCGAAGAGCACGACGACAGGGCGAGCAAGGTCAGCCATTTGCCGCATATGGCGGCATACGCTTTAAGCGGATACGCGCTTAAAAAAGAGGGCTTTACGGGAACGGGCTTTATGGATACCACCCGAATCGCCGCGTCCGACCCGAAGTTCTGGACGGACGTTGCATTCTTAAACCGCGAAAATCTGTTAAACGACATGAACGGTTTTCGGGCTGAGTTCGACGCGATTTACGCCGCGCTAGAAAAGGGCGACCGAGGTGAGCTTTTTGCGTTGCTCAAAAATGCGCAGAGTAAGCGCGAACAGCTCGAATACAAACGGGTATACCTAAGCGACTACACGCTCGACGTCGATATTCGCGACGAGGTGGGAGCGGTGGCAAGAGTGAGCAAGCTTTTAGCCGACAACGGAATAAATATTTCGGGGCTTCAGATCATCTACTCGCGCGAGGGCGTGGGCGGAGCGCTGAGGATAGGAATAGTGGACGAAAGGGATTGGTTAAGGGCAAAAGCATTGCTCGGGATACAATAGGAGGACGCCATGAGATTTTTGGATGCAGGCGAAACGCACGGCAAAGGCTTGACCGTGATTATAGAGGGAGTCCCTGCGGGATTGAAGCTTTCCGCCGACGAAATAAACCGCGAGCTTAAGCGCCGTCAGTCGGGTTACGGCAGAGGCGGCAGAATGAAGATAGAGAGCGATTCTGCGGAAATTCTTTCGGGTGTCCGCGGCGGGCTGACGCTGGGCAGTCCCATAGCTTTGTTTATAGAAAACAAGGATTATAAAAACTGGACGGACGTAATGGGCGCAGAGCAGTGCGATTTTACCAAGCGCGTCGTGAGCGAGGTTCGCCCCGGTCACGCCGATTATCCCGGTTGCGTCAAGTACGGCTTTACCGACGCAAGAAACGTATTGGAGCGGGCTTCGGCTCGCGAAACGGCGGCGCGCGTGGCTGTCGGCGCGGTTGCGAAAAAACTTTTGTGCGAGCTGGGCATTTCGGTCGGGTCACACGTGTTCAATATCGGCGGAGTGACTGCGCCCGTCGGTGTTTACGGCGCCGACGAGCTTATTAAAAACAGCGATTTGTCCGAAGTCAGATGTATGGATAATGACGCAAGCGATAAAATGAAAGCGCGTATCGACGAGGCAAAAGCGGCGGGCGATACGCTCGGCGGCGAAGTCGAGGTCGTAATATCGGGTGTACCCGTCGGTATAGGCTCGCACGTTCATTACGACAGAAAACTCGATTATGCGCTGATGGGCGCGATCGGTTCGGTGCAGTCGGTCAAGTCAGTTTCGATAGGCTTGGGTCGAGAGTACGCCGATAGATTGGGAAGCGAAGTCCATGACGCAATGTATTTGAATAACGGCGGAATCGTTCGCAAGACCAACAACGCAGGCGGCATAGAGGGCGGAATAAGCAACGGCGAGGACGTTATTATCCGTGCCGCGCTCAAACCCATTCCCACGGTCATGAAGGGCTTGGACACGGTGGACATACGCACAAAGCAAGCGGTCAAATCAAGTCCGGAGCGGAGCGACGTTTGCGCCGTTCCCGCGGGCGGCGTGGTTCTCGAGGCTGTAGCGGCGTTTGTCATTGCCGACAAGCTGCTCGAGACCTTGGGCGGAGACACGCTTGAAGAAATAAAAGACAGAATAAAGTTAAAGAGGGCGGCTTATGGACAGTAAAATCGTTACGGGCTTCGATTTAAGCGCAAAGATAAAGGAACTGACTTCGGGAAAGAACGTGTTCGTGGTGTCGGATGCAAACGTCGCAATCACGTATGGCTCGCTGTTCTCGGGGGCAAAGCATTATATAATTCCCGCAGGCGAGGACTCTAAGTGCCTTGCCTATTACGAAAAAATTCTTAAAACCATGCTCGAAGAGGGCTGTAACCGTTCGACTACGTTGGTCGCGATCGGCGGCGGCGTGGTGGGTGACCTCTCGGGGTTTGTCGCCGCGACTTATATGCGCGGAATCCGTTGGATAAACGTTCCTACGACATTGCTAGCGCAGGTGGACAGCAGTGTGGGCGGCAAAACGGCGGTGGACTTAGGCGACTATAAGAACATTGTGGGCGCGTTTCATTTGCCTGCCGAAGTTTTGGTTTCGACGCACTTTCTGTATACCTTGAGCGAGCGCGAGTGGCTGTGCGGCGTGGGCGAAATAGTAAAAACCGCGTTTTTAAGCCGCCGTGTTCATTCGGTGCTTGACGGAAAACTGGATAATCTTCTCGAGCGCGACGAGTCGGTCGTAGAAGCGTGCGTCAGAGAGTGTATAGCATACAAGCGCGATCTGGTAAATAAGGATCTGTACGAGGCAGGCCCGAGAAAGGCGTTAAACGTCGGGCACACCGTCGGGCATGCTCTGGAGACTATCGATAAGCACCAGCGTTCGCACGGCGAGTATGTGCTTATGGGCATGGATATTGAGGCGTTTTTACTCAAAGACCGCTTGCCCGAGGGACGCTACGAGGAAATAACCGACGCGGTCAG
>CAZBTB010000226.1:0-3146 GCA_964494605.1 uncultured Lachnospiraceae bacterium | reverse complement strand
CGTTCTTTGGGTGCGGTTTTGCAAGATACGCATTTGTTTACGGGTACTGTCCGCGATAACGTAAGATACGGGCGTTTGGACGCTACCGACGAAGAGGTGGAGCGCGCTTGTAAAATAGCTAATGCCGATACGTTTATTAAGCACTTGCCTGACGGATACGACACTATGCTGACGTCCGACGGAGCTAACCTCAGCCAAGGTCAGCGTCAGTTGCTTTCAATCGCACGTGCGGCTGTTGCCGATCCGCCTGTTTTGGTGCTTGACGAAGCAACAAGCTCAATAGATACGCGTACAGAACACTTGATCGAAAAAGGCATGGACGAATTGATGCGCGGCAGAACGGTTTTCGTAATTGCGCACAGGCTTAGCACGGTAAGAAATTCGGACGCGATTATGGTGCTTGAAAAAGGCGAAATAATCGAGCGCGGAAATCATGAGCAGCTTATTGCGCAAAAGGGCAGATATTACAATCTGTACACCGGTATGTTTGAGCTCAGCTGATAAATTGACGGATTTTATGTAAAAAAATGCAATTAGTTTCGCGTTTTGCTTGCAAATCCGTTGACAAAGAAAGCGTTTTCATTTATAATAGTATAGCAATTTGGAAAAGCAAATGAATTTCGAATAGGAGGTGCTGAATATGGCAGTCCCAAAACATAAAGTTTCCAAGCAAGCGGGTAATTCCAGATCTGCAAATTGGAAAATCGAAGCTCCTGCCGTTGGCGAATGTCCTTCGTGCCATTCTCCCAAACTTAGCCACAGGGCTTGCAAAGCATGCGGTTACTATGATAAGAGCAGAAGTGTTGAAGTTAAACAGGATAAAGAATAAGGTTAACCGGCATTGATTGGCCCCGTACATGCTTACGGGGCCGGTTTTTATTTCGAGGTGAGTTTATGATAAAGATTGTTGTAGATACTTTCGGGGCAGATAAGGGCGTTGAGGTCATCGTTAAAGGTGCGGTCGATGCGCTTGCATTAGATAAGAATTTTCAAATCGTTTTAGTGGGCGACGAAGAGACTATCAAAAGCGAATTGTCGAAACATAATTACGATAAAAACCGCATAGTAGTTTCGGACGCAAAAGAGCAAATAACCAATGACGAATCTCCTACGGTTGCCATTCGCGCAAAAAAAGATTCGTCGCTTGTGCGCGCGCTCGAAATGACCAAATCCGATCCCGAAGTCGTGGGCATGGTTTCCGCGGGAAGTACGGGGGCTGTGCTGACGGGGGGAATTTTCAAAATAGGAAGAATACGCGGAATTTTGCGTCCTGCGCTTTGTCCGTTGTTGCCCACTATGACGGGCGGCAGAGTATGTATTGTCGATTGCGGCGCTAACGTTGACTGCAAGCCCGAATACTTGGTTCAATTCGCGCTTATGGGCAGTAATTATATGAAAGCGGTGTGCGGAATAGAGAATCCGAGGGTTGCGCTTGTTTCCGTAGGCGCCGAAGATAAAAAGGGCAACGAGCTTACGCATGAGGTTTTTGCGCGCTTAAAAGACCAACCTATCAACTTCGTGGGCAATATGGAGGCTCGCTACGCTTTGTCCGGAGATTATGACGTTTTGGTTTGCGACGGCTTTGTCGGTAATGTTCTGCTAAAGTCTATTGAAGGAACTGCGTCTATGGTTACCAAGATGTTAAAGAAGGAAATTCTGGGATCGTTCTCGGCAAAAATCGGTGCAGTATTCATGAAAAAGGCGCTTGGAAACTTAAAGACAAGTATGGATTACCATGCTTTCGGCGGCGCCGCGTTTTTGGGTATCGAAAAGATACTTATCAAGTCGCACGGTTCTTCCAATGCGAAATCTATTACGGCATCAATCGAGCAGGTGCTTAAAATGAATGAGCTTAAGTTGATTGATAACATCAAAGCTATGCTTGTGACTGAACCGTCAGAGGAAAATAACGACTGACATGCCCATGAATGAGCGGGACATAAAACGAATCGAGAAAAAAATCGGTTACGAATTTTCGGACAAGCTCTTATTGGAAGCCGCATTTACTCATTCCAGCTTTACCAATGAACGGCGTGGTAATTCGGTAAGTTACGATAGGCTTGAGTTTTTGGGCGATAGTATTTTGGGGTTTGTCGTTGCCGAGGAGCTTTATTTCAAACTTGACAAAACCGAGGGTGAAATGACAAAGCTACGCTCCAAAATTGTTTCAAAAAAACCGCTTGCCGACGCTGTGGACGAATTGGGTGTGTTTGAGTTTATGCGGATAGGTAACGGCGCAAAGAGCGACGTAACCAATTCCGAAAAAGCAAAGTCCGATTTGTTCGAATCGTTGGTTGCGGCTATCTATATCGATTGCGGAAAGCTTTTGGACGCGCCGCGTGCTTTTATCAAAAGGCATTTAAAAAACGGAGCCGATACGGCAGACTATAAGAGTGAATTACAGAATTTGACGCAAAAGCAATACCGCAAGCAGGTTATATGCTACGAAACCGTCGGGATCGACGAGAATAAGCAGTTTACGGTTGAGGTTTTTGTCTGCGGTCATTCTCGCGGAATAGGCACCGGGTCGAGTAAAAAGGAAGCAGAGCAAAACGCCGCGCGCATTGCGTTAACCGCTTTACAAAAACTTTGAAACATGGTATAATATAAAATATATTTTTATTGCCCACAAGAGGATAAATGCTTTGAAATTCAAGAGGATAGAGATTTACGGATTTAAATCGTTTGCCGATAAACACCAGATCCCTTTCGGGTCGGGTATTACTGCTATTGTCGGACCTAACGGATGTGGCAAAAGTAACGTAGCCGACAGTATCAGATGGGTGCTGGGCGAGCAGTCGGCAAAGCTGCTGCGCGGTAGTTCCATGCAGGATGTCATTTTTAACGGTACCGAAAAACGTAAGTCGATGTCGTATTGCGAAGTTGCGTTGGTTTTCGACAACCGCGAAAAACTCTTCCCGTCGCTCGATTACGACGAGGTCGTTATTTCGCGTAAGCTTTACCGTAGCGGCGAAAGCGAGTATGCAATCAACCGTACGCCGTGCAGGCTTAAGGACGTAGTGGAACTATTGCGCGACGGCGGCATGGGCAGAGAAGGTTATTCAATTATCGGTCAGGGCAGAATCGACGAGCTTCTTTCGGCAAAGCCGGAGGACAGACGTGCAATTTTCGAAGAGGCAGCCGGA
>CAZBTB010000225.1:0-3150 GCA_964494605.1 uncultured Lachnospiraceae bacterium | reverse complement strand
GCGGCGATTTCGTTTATTTCAACGTTTCCGCTTGCAGCCGTTCGCAAGCTCGAAATCGAAATAGGTGAATCCTGCATGATTATGGGGTTGGGAATACTTGGACTTATCGGCGTAAAATTGGCAAAGGCGGCGGGCGCAGTACCCATTATTGCGGTTGACCCCAATAAAGAACGCAGGGAGCTTGCTCTGAAAAACGGCGCGGATTTTGCTTTCGATCCCACGGAATCCGATTTTGCGGCAAAAGTAAAGTCGGCTATCGACGGCGGCGTCAATACTTGCATTGAGGTAACGGGGTTGGGACAAGGCTTGAATCAAGCACTCGACTGCATGGCTAAATTCGGACGAGTCGCACTTTTGGGTTGCACGAGGGAGAGTGATTTTACCGTTGATTTCTACACCAAAGTACACGGACCCGGAATCAAACTTATCGGCGCACACACAAACGCTCGACCGAATTTCGAATCATATCACTCATATTATACGCACCGCGACGATATTAAAGCTTACTTAAAGCTTTGCGGATACGGCAGAATGCATATGTCGGATATCATAAGCGAGACTCACGACCCGACACAGTGTTCACAGGTATATAAGCGTCTTATAGAAGACAAAAATTTTCCCGTTTGCGTACAATTCGATTGGACGAAAATTTAAAAAGAAATTATATTTTATTATAGGTATTTGGAGTAATAACAATGAAGAAAATCAAAATAGTGCAAATAGGCGTCGGACACGACCATGCTTCGGTAATTTTTCAAAGTCTTTGCAAACAAACCGATATTTTCGACGTTGTCGGTTACGTTAAATTGAAAGGGGAAGATGAGTTTTATTCAAACAACCTGAATATCTATCGGCAAAAGCAAGAATTAACCTTGGAAGAAGCATTTGCCATTCCCGACCTCGATGCGGCAACGGTGGAAACTTTCGATCTTAATCTGGTTAAATATGCACAAAAAGCGGCAGACCGCGGCTTACACGTTTTTATGGATAAGCCGGGCAGTGAACAGGCTGAAGATTTTGAAAATATGCTGTCAACATTAAAAAGACAAGGCAAAGTTTTTTGTATCGGATACATGTACCGTTTCAACCAAGCGGTAATGAATACTTATGACAAGGTAAAAGCAGGGCAGTTGGGAGAAATTTATTCGGTTGAGACACATATGAGCTGTGATTACGGCAACGATAAAAGGCAGTGGCTAGACGCATTCAAGGGAGGCATGACCTTTTATTTAGGCTGTCATTTGGTTGATTTAATTTATCAATTCATGGGAGTTCCCGAAGAAATCATTCCTTATAATATAAACACCGGTATTTTCGGCGTAAGTTCATTGGATTTCGGAATGGCTGTATTCCGCTACAAAAAGGGCGTTGCCTTTTTGAAAACCGCAATGGCTGAACCGGGCGGCTTCGAACGCAGGCAGTGCGTAATTTGCGGTTCTCTCGGTACTGTGGAAATCAAGCCGCTGGAGTGGTATAAAAAAGGGACCGATTTAATGACGTCTAACGTAAAAGAAGTTTATCGCCCGGACCCGAACCCTGCCGATTGGCATACCGAAGGCACAGTGACAACGACGCAACCGTTAAATAGGTACGATGCAATGCTTAAAAACTTTGCGGAAAAAATTGCCGAGGGAAAAATGAGCGATGAGAGCTTTATCCGTGAGGCGCGCGTACACCGCATGCTTCTTGCCGCATGCGGAATAAAATGCGATTATAAAGCTGAAATCAAATTATAAAGTTACTAATTGCGCATTATTTGCATATATAATAATATGGCAAAGTGTTGCAAGCGTAAAAAACGAAAGATGCTACCTATAATATTGACGGTAGCGCTTTTGCTAGTTGCGTCGGTTTTTCTCTACTTAAGACTTGCAGTAACTCCTATAATTAAAACGATTGCCGAAGATGAAATACGCGCACTTACCGTAACAACCATGAGCAACTCTGTAACCGACGTTCTGAATGACACTCCCACATACCTTGACATGGTTGCCATAACTTACGACAATGATAACAGCATTAGCAGTATTAAAATCAAATCATCGGTAATCAATGAAATCGTTCAGAAAATCACAGTTGCATCGCAGACTAATTTAAGTAAAGTAGGGCAACAGGGAATATCGATTCCGTTGGGTTCGCTGTCCGGTATTATGTTCTTTTCGGGAAAAGGTCCTGAAGTAAACGTTCAGGTGATTCCCGTAGGAGCGGTTTCGGCTCAGCTATGTTCGGAATTTACAGAGGTGGGGATCAACCAGACAAACCACAGGATATATCTAAAACTCAGCGCAAAGGTCAATATAATTTTACCGGGCGCAAACAACACGGTTGACGTAATAACCGACGTACCCGTAATAGACAGTATAATCGTCGGAAAAGTTCCTCAAACTTACTTAAATGCCACGAATACGCAGGACATGATGGATTTGGTACCCTAAAACACTTGCAAATTGCGCAAAATTATGATAAAATAAAATAAAAGCAGTGAGGCGGCATAAGAATTTGCGCAACTACAGAGAGTATCCGAATGCTGAAAGGATACGCGCGTAAAGAGATATTCACCGTTCAGCCGATTTATCGAAGTATTTAAGTAGGTAAATACGTTTAACCTCGTTATCGGTTATCAAGAGGTCGGTTTTTGCCGACGAACTTGGGTGGTACAGCGTAAATAACGACGCCCCGAGAAGGAAAACCTTTTCGGGGTGTATTTTTTTGGAGGAGCTATGGACAATTTTTTAGGCGACATCGTAGACCGCGCTTTTATTAAAATCGAAAGCGCCGGCAGTAATAAGGAGTTGACTGCCGTAAAGGTTGAGGTTTTAGGTAAGAACGGCGAACTTACCGGAATTTTACGTAATCTTAAGGATTTATCTCCGGAGCAGCGTCCGCTTGCGGGTAAGCTCGTAAACGATGCCCGCATTAAGCTTGAAGAGGCTTTTGCGAGAAAGTTCAAGGAGATTCACGATAAGGAACTTACCGAAAAACTGGAAACCGAAACTATTGACATAACGATTGACGGTAAAGACCGTGAACTAGGCGGATTGCATCCGATAACTCAAGTCAGAAATAGAGTTGTCGAATTTTTCAGCAACTTAGGTTTTGCCGTAGTTGACAGCCCCGAAATCGAAACGGATTATTATAATTTCCAAGCGT
>CAZBTB010000224.1:0-3161 GCA_964494605.1 uncultured Lachnospiraceae bacterium | reverse complement strand
ATCGAGGATGCAGTCGAGGGAATAACTCACTCCATTTGCACGCTCGAGTTCGAGGATCATCGACCGCTGTACGATTGGGTTCTTACCGAAGGCGGGTTTGTCAATCCGCCGCACCAGTACGAATTTGCCCGCCTTAATTTAGAGCGGACGATTATGAGCAAAAGATACCTCAAAAAGCTGGTCGACGAGGGATTTGTCGACGGTTGGGACGATCCGAGAATGCCCACCATTGCGGGACTTCGCCGCCGCGGTTATACGCCGAGCTCTATAAGAGAGTTCTGCGAGCGCATAGGCGTAGCAAAAGCTAACAGCGAGGTGGAGCTCGGGCAA
This sequence comes from uncultured Lachnospiraceae bacterium, assembly GCA_964494605.1. Taxonomy (GTDB): domain Bacteria; phylum Bacillota; class Clostridia; order Christensenellales; family Pumilibacteraceae; genus UBA10677. Next base: position 2,831 of record CAZBTB010000224.1, on the reverse strand, counting down.
TTGGAGAGCTGTATCCGTGACGAGCTTAATGTTACCGCCGACAGAGCAATGGCGGTATTAAAACCCATTGAGCTTGTTATCACAAACCGCCCCGACGATTTTTCGGAGGAGCTAAGCATAGAGAACAATCCTGGCGCGCCCGAGAAAGGCGAACGCAAGGTTACTTTCTCCAACAGACTTTATATCGAGGAGGACGATTTCGCGCTTGTTCCGCCGCCTAAGTATAAGCGGCTCACAATCGACGGAACGGTCAGGTTAAAGGGCGCGTACGTTATCCGTTGCGTCGGCTACAACGACGACGGCGAGACGAAACGCGTATATGCCGAGATTATCGAAGGCACGAAATCGGGCGAGGACAACAGCGGAATCAAGGTAAAGGGCGTTATCCATTGGGTGGACGCAAAGACCGCGGTGGATATGACGGTCAACCTTTACGACAGCCTGCTTCTGCCGCCCGACGGAATACACGAGGACTTTTCCGAACGGCTTAATCCCGATTCGCGCGTAGTACTTAAGTCCAAGGGCGAGGCGATGTTGTCAACCGCAAAACCGCTTCAGTCATTCCAGTTTATGCGTCAGGGCTATTTCTGCCGCGACACGAAAAGCGAGGGGCTTACGTTCAATCAGATAGTTTCACTCAAGGACGGCTATAAAAAGTAATGCGGTATGACGGAATCATTTTCGACTTTGACGGAACGCTTGCAGACACAAGCGAGGGTGTATTGGAATCGCTGGTTTACGCGCTGGATAAATTGGGCGTTCCCGTACCGCCGAGAGAAAAGCTTAACGGTTTTATAGGACCGGCGTTGTTTCTGAGCTTTCAGAACATTATAGGGTTAAGTCCCGCCGACGCCGAAAAAGCCGTTGCGTTTTACCGAGAAATTTATCTTCCGCAAAACGTATATCACTGCAAGCTGTACGACGGAATGAAGGAGCTTTTGGGCGAGCTCAAAGCGGCGGGCTTTAAGCTTGCGGTTGCGAGTGCAAAACCGCAGTCGCCTCTCGATATCGTGACAAAGCATTTGGGCATCGACGGCTGTTTCGATAGAATCGTGGGCGCCGATCCGCAGGTTAAGAGCAACGATAAAGAAGAGCTTGTGCGGCGTGCGCTTGTGGGCGAAAAGCCGGTTATGGTAGGCGACGCGGTGTTCGACGTCCGCGCGGCAAAGGCAACGGGCATAGCGTCGGTTGCGGCGGCGTACGGGTTTACAGCCCGCGAAACGCTTCAAAAAGAAAATCCCGATTTTATCGCGGACAGCGTAAAAGAATTAAAAGAAATATTATTAAATAGTTAAAGTGGAGCAATTATGAAAAACATTACGGCAAAAGAATTGAGAAGAATGTGGTTCGACTTTTTTTCAAAACGCGGACACGCAGTGATTAGCTCGGCGTCGCTTATCCCCGAGAACGACCCGACGGTGCTGTTTACGACTGCGGGCATGCATCCGCTCGTTCCCTATCTTCTCGGCGAGAAACACCCCGCCGGCACGCGTCTTTGCGACGTTCAGAAATGCGTGAGAACGGGCGACATAGAGGAAGTGGGCGACAACAGCCATCTGACGTTTTTCGAGATGTTGGGCAACTGGTCGCTGGGCGATTACTTCAAGGACGAAATGGTGCCTTGGTCGTACGAGTTTCTTACTTCGCCCGACTATCTCGGTATCGACCCTAGCCGCCTGGCGGTTTCGGTTTTTGCGGGCGATGAGGACTGTCCGCGAGACGAAAAGACGGCTACGTTGTGGAATAACGCGGGAATACCCAAGGACAGGATTTTCTATCTGCCCAAAGAGAACAACTGGTGGGGACCGGCGGGAATTACCGGACCGTGCGGATCGGATACCGAAATGTTTATCGATAACGGTCAACCCAAGTGTTCGGACGAGTGTTCGCCTGCTTGCGACTGCGGCAAATACCTCGAAATCTGGAACGACGTTTTCATGGAGTTCAACAAGACCGCCGATGGCAAGTTCGAGCCGTTAAAGCAGAAGAACGTAGATACGGGCATGGGCTTGGAGCGCACGCTGTGCATACTTCAGGGCAAGAAGTCGGTTTACGAGACCGATTTGTTCGCGCCCATAATCGCGTCGATCGAGAGTATCGGAACCAAGAAGTACGGCGAGAGCGACGAAGCTACCAAGGCTATAAGAATCGTTTCCGACCATATCCGTACCGCCGTGTTTATGATAGGCGACGAAAAGGGCGTGCTTTGCTCCAACGTCGACCAGGGTTATATCTTAAGACGTTTGCTTCGCCGCGCCATTCGTTTTGCCAAGTCGCTCGACATTCCGACGGGCAAGCTGAGCGCTGTTGCGGAGACGATAATAGACGAATACAAGGATACTTATCCCGAGCTTTTGCAAAACCGCGACCGTATAATCGGAGAAATCAATCTCGAAGAGGAGCGGTTTGAAAAGACGCTTTCTAACGGTATGCGCGAGTTCGAAAAGCTGTGTCATTATCTTGTCGGCGACACGATTAGCGGCAAGGCTAGCTTTAAGCTGTACGATACCTACGGTTTCCCCGTCGAAATGACCGTCGAGCTTGCACGCGAGCGTGGCTTGAAAGTCAATATCGACGATTTTAATAAAGCTTTTGCCGAGCATCAGCAAAAGAGCCACGAGGGAGCGGAGCAGAAGTTTAAGGGCGGACTTGCCGACCACAGCGAGGCTACGACGAGACTCCATACCGCAACGCACCTTATGCACCGCGCGCTTAAGGAAGTTCTTCACGACGAGAACGCCAACCAAAAGGGCAGTAACATTACCGAAGAGCGCTTGAGATTCGACTTTACCTTCCCCCGTCCCATGACCCCCGAGGAGATTGCAGAGGTG
>CAZBTB010000223.1:0-3188 GCA_964494605.1 uncultured Lachnospiraceae bacterium | reverse complement strand
CTCGAACATTGCGTCCGCATCGATAAGCGTGTTTTGTCCGCCTAAGTTATCTTTCGTCTCACCTTCAACCACATAATTACCGTCGGACTTCAGTGTCGTTCCGTCCGTAGCTTCGGCTCTCGGCGGCTTAACCATGGGCTTTTCGCTCATCTCGATTCCCGGCTTTTCAAAAGCGTTGATCTGCGTCTTATCGCCTATCAGTCCGCCTTCGATCTCCTTAAACGGCATTGCTCCGCCCGCAAACATAACAATCAGCGACATAAGCATAGGAATAACTTTTACCATAAATTACCTCCTTAAGTTACGCCTAGTATGGGTAATTTACGAAAAATTATTCTCTTTTAAAATAATATATTTTGTAAGTTCGGCTTTTGGGACATTTTATTCTGCCAAAGCAAAAGCCACTTTGTCGAAATTTACGGCAAGAACTTTGATTCGGACGGTATCGCCCAGTTTAAACGAGCGCGATTGGTTTTTTACGAGCAAGCGCTTGGGGTCGAAATCGTAACCGCCGCCCGGCAGGGATTCGACACGAATCATGCCCTCGACGCTATTCGGAAGCTCGGCGAACAGTCCCCACTCCGTAACTCCGCTGATAACTGCGTCGAACTCCTCGCCGATTTTGTCCTGCATAAACTTGGCTTTAAGAAGGTCGTCTACCTTGCGTTCGGCATCGTCGGCAACCTTTTCGCGTTCGCTGCTGACAATAGCGGCATATCGCACAAACTCGCCGTACTTTTTGTCCGCCTCCTTTCCGCCGTGCAAAATATACTTGATTATGCGGTGAATGACTAAATCGGGATAACGGCGAATGGGTGAAGTAAAGTGGCAATAGTACTCGGCCGCAAGTCCGAAATGCCCCAGACACTCGGGTTTATAGGCGGCTTTGGACATGGAACGCAAAGCCACACGGTTGACTACGCCCTTGACGCTTTCGTCAAGGTTTTCAATCAGGTGCGCATAATCGACAGGCTTCGGCTTGTCTGCGATTTTCAGTCCCAAAGGTCCCAAAAAGTCATTTAGGCTCTCCACCTTTTCGGCGGGCGGAATCTCGTGAACACGGTACACAAAGGGAACCTTTCTTTTTTGGAAATGCTCGGCGACAGTCTCGTTAGCGGCGAGCATAAACTCCTCGATCAGCTTATGAGAAAACAGGCGAGAACGCTTTTTTACGTCGACAACCTTGCCGCCCTCGCCCATTATGATTTCGCTTTCTTCTATGTCAAACTCGACCGAGCCGCGCGCCATTCGTTTGGCGTTTAAAATACGGGCAAGCTCGGCGGCAACGTCCAGCATGTCCGCTATTACGCCGTACTTGGCGCGTTCGTCGGAATCTCCGCCTATTATTTTCTCGGCAGAATCGTAAGTCATTCTTGCCTTCGACCTAATCACGCCCTCTACAATAGTATGGTTGATTTGCTCGCCCTCGGCATTATACTCCATAATGCAGGACAGCGTGAGCCTGTCCACCCCCTCGTTTAGCGAACATATACCGTTGCTTAAGCTCTCGGGCAGCATGGGTAAAACGCGGTCGGCAAAATAAACGCTTGTTCCGCGCTTCGCCGCTTCTTTATCAAGCTTACTACACTCGGTGACATACTCGGCAACGTCAGCAATGTGCACACAAAGCCTGTAACCCTTTTTCGTCCTCTCCACGCAAATCGCATCGTCAAAATCCTTGGAGGTTGCGCCGTCTATCGTAATTACCGTATCGTCCCGAAAATCACGCCTTCCTGTTATCATTTCGGGCTCGACCTCATCGGGCAAATCAAAAGCCTCCTTTTCCACTCTGTTCGGAAAGGTCTCATAAAGATTTGCACCGCGAATAATGCCCATAATGTCCGCTTCGGTGTCGCCTTGCGTACCGAGAACTTCGGTAATTTTGCACTTTAACGGTTCGGACCCTTTAATAAGAGTAGCAACCACCTTTTCGCCCGGGCGAACCACAAGTCCGCCGTGAGTATCCGCTTTGACGTCGCCCAAAGCGCGCTCGGTGCAAACGACGTACTTGCCGTCGAATACGCCCACGATATTGATAACGCCTCGTTTAAGTATCTTAACTACTTCCGCTTCGCCGTGACCGCGCCTGTATCCCGTTCTCACCGCCGTCACGGTGTCACCGTGAATAGCTCCGTTCAACGCTCCGCTCGGCACGAACAAGTCTCCGCTGTTGTCGTCGGGAATAAAAAACGCATAGCCTTTGCCGCTACCCTGAATGGTACCCGTAAGTTCGCTTTCCGCCAAGGCTGTTCCTTTTAACGCTTTAAATTTTTTAGCGCTGTGTTTGATTTTATTATTTTTCTTCTTAGCCATAAATCCTCGTCAATAAAAAAGCGGACGATTTTGTTCCGTCCGCTCTCGAATATTTTACATACCGCTGTAAATCGCTACCGTAATAAAGAACGCTACCGCCAGCACCGCGATTGCTATCGATAAGATAACCGTCAGTCGGCGTAACGCATGCTCCCATGTCTGCGACTTATTCTTGGAATAGAATGTGTCCGACGAACTGCCCGACAGCGAGCCGAGATCCGATCCGTCGTTACCCGGCTGAAACAGCACCACGAATATGAGCACCAGCGACAGCACGGCAATCAGACTGATAAGCACGATTCTTATAATGGGGAACGAATCCGAAACCCAGTTGGAAACCGCTAATATTTGAAGGTTATTAAAATTCATAAACCTCACCTCACATTAAATGCTTATCTAGTATATCATAAATCTTATCCGTGAGCAAGCGTTTTAAGCCAAGTTTTGTTAATTTTCAGTATTTTTGCATGTATTCGCCTATTATTCTCGCACACAGCTTTATAATTGTGATTTCCTCGGCGGTAATCTCTTTTTCAGAAACTATACACAATCCGCCGTAACAATCGCCGCCCGAAATCGCAGGCGTCATTACTACATAGTCGGATTCGGACGCCCCGATAAGCTCGCCCTCGCGTTCGCCGCCTCCGAAATAGCTTTCTCTGTCACGCAACAATTTTGCCGCCCATTTAGTAAGCGGCTGACCGGTAAATTCGTGTTTTCTCTCGCCGTAACCGACAAGCCACTTATCAAAGTCGCACACAAGCACCGTGCCGTGAATGTCGTCGGCGGCATAAGCAATAACTTTATTGGCGTTTTTGATAAGCTCGCTCTTCGTGTCCACTTTCTTGATGACGATGTCGCCGCTAGAAAGTGCG
>CAZBTB010000222.1:0-3200 GCA_964494605.1 uncultured Lachnospiraceae bacterium | reverse complement strand
TGATTGCCGAATACACGGTATACGCTACTTTTTCCTGATACGCCGAGGTAACGAGTAGCCGCTCTTCCTCGGGATTGGATAAGAATCCGCACTCCACTATGACGGACGGATACTCCGTGCAGTTGACTATGTAATAGTCGCCCGTCTTTGCCGCGCGGTCATAGCCTAACGCCGTGTTAAGCATGCTTTGCATACTCTCGGCAATGGACTTGCTCGTCTCGCTGTTTTCGGCGTAAAAAACCTGCGCGCCCTTAACCGCCGCCCGAGGATACGAGTTTTGGTGAACGGACACCACAAGGTCGGGCTTTGCCGCCGCAATTATATCGCGCCGCGCCTGCATATCGCTGAGCTTTTTATTTTTTGCGCCGAGCCCGTACAGCCCGTCGCTGTTCTCGCGCGTCATAACTACGTCGTAACCGTTTCTGACTAAAAAGTGTTTTAAGCTCTTGGCAACGGCAAGGTTTACTTCCGATTCCTTGACGCCGCTAGACGCTCCCACAACACCGCCGTCGATTCCGCCGTGCCCCGCGTCGATAACGATCGTCTTGCCTACCTTGGGCACCGCCGCCGTTGCCGAATGCGACGCATACGACAGCATAAAACAGCTTAAGACAACCGCGCACACAAACACCAAACATATTATAATTGATTTTTTCTTTACCGTAACAAACATTTTTTCTCCTTTAATTTGGTAAATTAAACGAAACTTTTCTACTTTTGGACGCGTGCCAAAAGTAGAGCAAAAACACGTCGGGGACACTTGCGGATGTGTCCCCGAACCCCCGCAACGCTTTTACAATATGATTGCGACCTGAGCAATATCTCCACCTTATACCTAATTCGATAGTCCGCCGTACAATCCCACTTTGCCATCGGTCCAACTGTCGAAGAATCCCTTCAACTCGCGGCCCGAGGCTTTTTCGAAACATCCGATCATGTCGTCGGGAGTGGCATTACGGAACTTATAGGTTTCGTAATAGGACTTTAAGCCTTTAAAGAAGTTCTCGTCGCCGACGGTTTTACGGAGCGACTCGAACATCAGCTCGCCCTTAACGTACGTCATATAGGTATATTCGAAGGAGTCGGCATAGTCGCAAACCCTGCGCGACATGGACGTATCCTTATTGATATGCTTAAACGTGTCGTAGTATAAGATATAGCCTGCGAGCGCGTCCGACATGCGTTTGCCGTAGTCGACGTTATAGCTCGGGTTTTTCTCGTAGAAAACACTCGTTGTAAATTCCGTCAGCCCCTCGTCCAGCCACGGGTAAGCGACCTCGTTGTTGCCCACGACCGCGTACCACCATTGGTGCGCCGTTTCGTGAATCACGACCTCGGTGTACAGCTCGCCGTTTACCGCATCCGAAATCATGGTAAGAGCCGGGTACTCCATTCCGCCGTTGAGAAACTGCGTTTCGACCGCCGAATAAGTCTTGTACGGATAAGCTCCGAACAGCTCCGAAAAAGTCTTTATGCTGTCAGCCGCCGCAGTCAGCGCCGCTTCGGGCTGAGCGTCGTTGACGTAATAATAATTGACGTCCACGCCGTTTACCGCCGTGCCCAACATCTTGAACTTGCCGATAACCGCCGCAAAATCACGCGCGTTTTCGATTTTGGAATTTATTACGCGCCTGCCCTCTTCGTCGGAGCCGAGCGTCTGAACGCCGCTCGTCGCCGCCGTGAATCCCTCGGGTACGGTCAGCGTCACGTCGTAATCGGCGCAATCGGAATAAAACGGGTCGCCGTTTGCGTAGTATGGGTCGGTAACGAAATTGCCGTTTTCGAACACGCACGCAACCGGATACCAGTTGCCTAAATTCACCCTGTCGCCCTGATAACCCAAACGGTGTCTGACTTTGGGAAGATTCAGCGTGAAATTCATGCCGACAGTCGCCCTTTCGCCCGGATAAAGCTTGGTTTCGCCCAAAGACACGACAAGAATGTCCTCGTCCTGCCCCTCTATCTTGACTTCGATGCTCTCGCCGTTAAGCGTCAGACCCGAAACGGTAATTCCGCCGTAGCTCATTCCGTCATAATATGCGCTCGCCACAGCCTCGGGCGGCACAGGCGAAAACCTCGCGTCTTTCCTGAACGCCGCAGGATATAAATGAAAACAAATCTCGTCAAGTATCGCATCACTGCCGTTGACGTAATCCACTGTCATTTCGGCAGAAACGGTCTTGCCGTCCTCATTGTAAAACGCGTTAATCTTGTAACTCGTCCGCGTCTCGCCCGTCTTGCCTCCGCACGCCGCCATAGGCAATACGGCAATAATCAGCGCAAGCACTGCTCCCAAAAACTTCATTCTCTTTTTCATACAAGCACCTAATCCTTTGGAATATTAAATCTTATGCTTGTACTGCTAACGTTATGCTTTTTTCTTTTTTCGATTTGGAAAATCAAATGAAACTTTACAACTTTTATAAGATTTATTTTTAAAAATAAAGGAAAGTCGTTACTTTCGGAATGCGCCGAAAGTAACCAAAGACGCAGAGGGGGAACCCTTGCGGTTGGGTCCCCCTTCCCTCCTCCTAAACGCTTTAAATAGGGCAGCGCCCTCGCAATGCTTTTAAGCGAGGAGCAATATCTCAACCTTTTATTTTTCAATCGGTGGAGATTCCTCGTCGCAAGGTAAACCTTGCTCGCTCGGAATGACAACGGTAGCCCATACTCTGTAATGTCATTCCGAAACGAAGTGAGGAATCTCCACCGATAAAATTATAATGTGGAGATTTGGCTCGGGTCGCAATCATAGATTTCACCCGCGTACCCCGCTTTGGCTAAAAACAATTCACAGGATTGTTTTTACGGCACTGCCGTGCCGCCGCGTCGCGCTCGTCGGCTCGCGCCTCGATACTTCGTGGCGTTCGCGCTTACGCGCTCGGCTAGCGGACTGACATTACAGTATAAAAACGTCTCGGACAAATACTATGCCTTAGCATCTACCCGAGACGTTTATTTTATTTTGTCATTCCGAGCGAGAGACGAGTGTAACGAGTCTCGACGAGGAATCTCCACCTTATAAATTCACTTAATCCAACAAATCCTCGTAAGTAACATCAAAGAATTTGACTAATTTTATAAAATTTTGTAATGTCGGCACGGCTATCCCCTTTTCGTATGCACTATACGACTGATACTTTACAGTGTCGTATTTTGCACGCATCGCCCTCATCTTGCTGTTGCACTCTGCCGTGTCC
>CAZBTB010000221.1:0-3213 GCA_964494605.1 uncultured Lachnospiraceae bacterium | reverse complement strand
GTATTCCACCATTGCGGGCAAGCTCCGTGCGGTTGTGGACGATATAACCGAGTGCTATCAAAAGGGTCAGCCCGTGCTTGTAGGCACGACGACCGTCGAAAAGAGCGAAGAGCTGTCCAGAATGCTCCATAAGGCTAAGATACCGCACAACGTCTTAAACGCCAAAAACCACGAAAAAGAAGCGGAAATCGTAGCTCAGGCAGGTAAGTTCCGCGCTGTTACCATTGCAACCAATATGGCGGGCAGAGGTACGGATATCATGCTCGGAGGCAACGCAGAGTATCTGGCGGTCAAGCGCATGCGCGATAACGGCGTGGCAGAGGAGCTTGTTCAGGCGGCTACCGCGTACTACAACACCGACGACGCGGATATTCTGGCGGCTCGGGCGCAGTACAAAAAGTATTTCGAAGAGTACAAAAAGGAAATTTCCGAAGAAAAGGAAAAGGTCATTGCTCTCGGCGGTTTGCGTATCATAGGTACCGAGCGTCACGAGTCGCGCCGTATAGACAACCAGCTCCGCGGACGAAGCGGACGTCAGGGCGACAAGGGTTCGTCGGTATTCTATCTGTCCATGGAGGACGATCTGGTGCGTCTTTTCGGCGGCGACAAAATGAAGCGCATTGCCGAAGTGTTCAAGATAGACGAGGACACGCCCTTCGCCATGGGTATGCTCACCAGACAGATCGAAAACGCTCAGCGCAATATAGAGGGCAGAAACTATACGATGCGCCGTCAGGTCCTCGAGTACGATAACGTCATGAACGCTCAGCGTACCATTATTTACGGCGAAAGAAACAAGGTTCTCGACGGTATCGACGCTCACGACCAGATCATGAAGATGATGCGCGACCAGGTGGAGATTATCGTCGACGACTTTACCGATCCCCACGTCGATTGGGACGAGTGGGATTACGAAAACCTCAACAAGGAAATCGAGCGTAAGCTTCTTCCCGACGATCCCGACTTTCTTACTCAGGAGCGTATGGAAAAATGGGCGCTCGAGGAAATCAAGGACCAGCTGTTCGCCGCCGTCGAGGCTTTTTATAATACGAAAATCGAGGAAGCGCAAAAGCTTGCCGAAGAGACGGGCGCCAATATCGACTTTAAGGAAATCGAGCGCGTCATCATGCTCCGCGTCATAGACGCCAAGTGGATGGACCATATCGACGCCATGGACCAGTTAAAGAAGGGCATTGTCTTAAAGGCTTACGGCAACCAGGATCCCGTAATCGCTTACAAAAAGGCAGGCTTCGAGATGTTCGAGGACATGACCGCCAAAATGCAGGAAGAAACCGTTGCGCTACTTGTCCACGTAAATGTAGAAGCTCCGCCCAAGCGCGAGGCTCAGAAGGTTGAGTACGTGGAAAACCGCGGTAACAACTCCCGTGTAGTCAATACCGCCGCTCCCACAAATACCCAGACCGTAGGCAGAAACGACCTTTGCCCGTGCGGCAGCGGTAAGAAATATAAAAACTGCTGCTTAGGCAAAGACCTTGCAAATAAGTAATTATAAATAAAAAACCTTACGATTGAATACCGTAAGGTTTTTTTATTTAGTTTAATGCTTTTTCCACTGCGTCGTAGCGCGGAGAATTAAGCTGTTCGAGTAGACATGCAAACGGGTCCAGATTGTCGGACAATACCATTTTCACCGTCATCGGACTGAAACCGCTGACAAGCGCGACGCCGAGCTCGTTTTCTTTGACGGGGATTGTATGCGTACGTGAGCATATGTTCCAGAATACCAGCCGCGGCAGTTTATAGCCGTGTTCTTCGTAACGCTTTGCTATTACGGTAAACAGCTTTTCGTCTGCGCCGTCACGTTTATTCGAGACCGCGCAGTCGTTAAACTCCATGTCGGACAGAATAAGAATATTTCCGGGTAATTCCGACTGCTTCATTTTATGCTTTACGGCAGTGGTGAGGATAAGGTTGAATACCGCTTCAATATTGGTGTCCGCCACTTCGTTGTGCGTCAAAGCTATGCCTATTTTGTCACGTAACGTATCGGCGTTAGAAAGATCGACAAGCTGAGGATTCGTACTGAAGGTTATGTACTTATCCTTGAATTCGCCGCTGCAACGCTCGGCAAAATATATCGCCAACGCGTTTGCTACCTCGATAGCCCGGACGTGCGTTCTTTCTAGGGACGTAAACATACTGCCCGAGCCGTCGGCTACGCAGATAGTTCCTGCCGAGCCTTGTACGTAATCGGGAAGGCTTTTCCACAATTGTTCGAGCGAGGCGTCTACGGGCTTGAGCGTATAGAAGTTAAGATAGTTGTGTACGATTTCGTGAGGGAAGAGTACGCTCGCGTTGATTTTCTCCTTGCCTTGTGTAAGCGCGTCTAAAAATTCCATTCTGCGTTTTTCGTCGCGATGAACGAAAGCGTTGCGGTAAAGTATGTTCGCTTTGCTCGGCACTTTTGAATATTCGATTGCACTCCAGTTACCGCTGCTCATGTTTACTTCGACTATGTCGAGGTATGCGCGGAGTGCAACCAGCTTTTTGCGGTATTCTTTGGCGGTAAGTCCGAGATATTTTACGATAGGTACAGCCGCATTGCGGGTTTCTGCCGAACCGGAATTGACGGAAGGCAGCCACTTGGCAAGGAGAGAAACGGGCTTTCCCGCTTTCATTGCTTCTTCGTCCGTCTTGAGCCGATTCGCTATAAGAGCCAACGCCGCTTTATATACGGGCGAGTTTACAAGCCGCACAACGTTATCCCAACGAGTGTACTCGGGGATCAAAGGCAAAAGCTTTTCGGCAAGCTCGGGATCGGTTTTTGCAATACAGCTCATGCCGATCTTAAAAAGCCGACGTTCGCCCATTCCGCCGCGTACGTCGCCTGCGTAGAACAGCCACTTTACCGCCAAAAGCCTGTCGGCAAAATAGACCTTCATAAACCTGTAGGCAACCGAATCCGAAGATTCGTTTCTTAAGGACGACACGGCAAAATGCAGGTCAAGTAAATCCTTGCCCGTTGTCCGAAACCCGACCGCGCCGTTTTCGGTCACCGATTCGTTAAATTCGTTGTCAAGCGTGTTTTTGAGTTTGTCGATAAAGTCTGCCATAACGGTTACCTCCTTGTATGGTTTTAATAGGTGGAGATTTCTCCGCTACGCGTTCGAAATGACATTACATAGCATGGGTTATCGATGTCATTCCGCTAGCCGAGCGCGTAAGCGCGAACGCCACGAAGTATCGAGGCGC
>CAZBTB010000220.1:0-3220 GCA_964494605.1 uncultured Lachnospiraceae bacterium | reverse complement strand
GGTCAGGTTATCTGCGCGAACAACTACGGTGTTTTTGGCGGCGTGGCGGTAGGTGTTGTGAAAGGGAAGCGCGAAGTGCGCTCCGCTTTCGACCGTAAGTCCGTCGGATACGTAAACATCAACGTTTATCCACTGTTGAGCTTTGAGCATAGCCGAGTCGGTGACCTTGACGCCGAGAGCAAAAGTTTCGCCGTTTTTGATAAACGGGTCGCGGGCTAACGAAATCTCGACTTTAAAGCAGTCGAATACGAAGGTTTGAGTGAGCGGCGGCATTTCGGCTATTTCGCGCGATGAAAACATGCGACCCGAGCAGTCCCTGCTGCCGTAAAGAGGGCGTTCGTCGCGGTCGGCGAAAAAGTTTTCGGCGGGATTGACGGCGTAACGTGTGTTATCGGCTGTAAAGTCTATTTCACGTCTGTCCAGCATTTTCGGGATAGCCGCCATTATCCGGTCGGTAAATGCGTCTACGTTTCGGGGAATATTAAGCGAGGCGGTCTTGTCGAGACAAACCGTGTTTATAATTCCGCCTATGGGTTTAAGCCATTTTTCGGGAAGCGCTTTTTCGCCGTTGATTATGCCGATGATCGCGCCTACCGTGCCTGCCGTGCAGTCGGTGTCTTCGCCGCAGTTCACGCACAGACACATGCTTTTGCCGAAATCGCCTTCGCCGTACAGCCAGCCGATAAGTGCGATTCCTATATTGTTGGGCGCGTCCATGCCCACGGTCGTCCGTGCCATATCACCGCCGTCGAGGTCTTTGTCGAGCATAAAGCACGCCGAGAATGCGCCGGGAATTTGTGCAAACAGTTTTTTACGCGCGGTTTTCCAATCGTCGCCGCTATGATAACAGTCGCGCACGAGGTTTATGGCTTTTGCGACGAGACAATCTTTCGGAATGTAGCTTAAGCCTATGTCAATAAGTCTGTGGGTGTCGCTTTCGACAAACGCCGCGCTTTCTGCCGCCGCAAAAAACATTTCGCCGTAAACGCCCTCGTCGGCGTGGTCGACGCTTGCGTCGAGATAGGCGTAGCGAACCGCTTTTTCGGGCTGAGCGGGGCATAAGCACGCCCAAATTTCGCTGCGGATAAACGCGCCGCAGCTGTCCTTAAAATAGTTGCCGATGCGCCCCGACAGCGGCGGCATAAATCCGCGCTTTAGGTTTGATTTACCTATGCCGTACTCCGACCAGTTGGGCGTGATAAAGGTCAGCCAATAGTCGGCGAGAATGCTGGACGTGACGCACGGACCGTATTCTTCTACGGCGTTGAGCCAAGCAATCTGAAGGTCAAGGTCGTCGTTGGGCGGCGGATTCTTGTCAAGGTTCGGTTGAGTGTAAAATGTCACGTCAAACAGTCCGCGTTTGCACTCGAAGGGCGCGCCCAGAACGCCGCCGGCGTTTTTGCCTTGCCAGCACCCCGCAATCTTATCGCGTATAACTTCGTAATTCAGTTGCATAATTTTCTCCTTGTGTCAGATGAAAATATTATACAATAAAACGCCCGTCGGTTTCAATGGGCGTTTTTGACTTGGTAATAGCGTTTTTTTACTTTCTTAAAGCGGTGGGCGTCGTTCCCGTAAATTTTCGGAATTGTGTGTAAAAGGTTTTTGCGTCCGAGTAGCCCACTGCTTGCGCAACGGCGTCCACCGTCATGTCTGTGGTTTGCAAAAGCTTAACCGCTTCGTTGATTTTAAGCGAGTTTAAGTACGCGTTAAACCCCGTGCCGGTCAATTTTTTGAAAAGTCGCGAAAAGTACGAGCTGTTGTAATAAAATCTTTCGCTTATGTCGGACAGAGAGGGACTTAGGGCGTAATTGTCCTTCAGATAGTCTAAAATTTCGTGCATCTTGGGCTGCGGTTCGTCGGGGTTTCCCGCTCGCAATACTTCGAGTATTTTAAGCTCGATAAGGTGCATGAGGTCGTGCATTGCGTCTTGACGGTGTTCGCGAACCGAGCAAAACTCCGAGTAGAGCATTTTAACAAGCGTGTCGACGTCTTCGGCGTCGCGCCCCGAAAAACGCACGCACTGTTTTTGTCCTTTGCTTTCCAGCACCAAAGAAAACAGGTCGTAAACGGCGGCGGTTTCGCGCGCAAGTCCCGTGCCGATGTACTCGGGTCTCATCAAAATATTGCAGTATTCCGAGCCTTCGTCCAGTTTAAACTCGTGCGTCTGTCCGAAGTTGATAAAAAGCATACTGCCGCGGCTCACGGGGTAGATTTTGCCGTCGATTGCGTGCGTGCCGTTGCCTTTTATTACGTACACAAATTCGAAGAACTCGTGCGTGTGTATCTCGCACGCAGAGTTGTCGAGCTTTTGCACGGTAAGCGATTCCGCACCCTCAAACAGCTTGTCCTGTAAAAAAACTTTCATTTTTTCTTTCTGCCCGCGTTCGGGTTTTTCTCGTATTGATCCCACAGATTATATCTTTCGGGGTTCACGATTGCGCCGAACATTCGGTCCTTTGCAAACGGTATGTCCTTTTGAATTGTCTTGATTAGGTTTTTCATATACTCGCGCTGAGTTTCGTGGTTGGCAGGGCACGGACTTTTGGTGACGGGCAGGTTAGCGGCTTTTGCGTAGGCGGCGATATTCTTTTCCTCGGTGTAGACTAAGGGACGAATGAGAGTCACGCCCGAGCGGTCCATGTAGCTTACGGGTGCAAAGGTGCTTAAGCGTCCCTCGTAGCAAAGCGACAGAAAAAACGTATCTACCACGTCGTCGGCGTGGTGACCGAGCGCGAGCTTGTTGCAGCCCATGTCTTTTAACGCTGTGTTGAGTGCGCCGCGACGCATTTTCGAGCACAGCGAGCAGGGATTTTTTTCCTTTCTTACGTTAAAAATTATGTCGCCGATATCTGTGCGTTCGATATGGTACGGTACGTTTTCTTGATCGCAGAATTCGGTCAGAGGTTCGAAATCCACGTTTCCGATCCCTAAATCCACGGTAATCGCGGTAAGCTCGAAGGGTGCGGGCGAGAATTTGCGGAATACGGAAAGAGCTTTAAGTAAAACGAGCGAATCCTTTCCGCCCGACAGTCCCACGGCAACGCGGTCGCCGGGCTTTATCATGTCGTAGTCCTCGACGGCTCGGCGCATAGAGCTTAATATGTTTTGTAGCGTCATGATTATTCTCCGAGTTTTTTTATCAGTGTAATACTTCGGCGGAAATTTTGCAAGGATATTGGCTTAACGTGGGCAAATCAGTTGACTAAATTTTGCTTTT
>CAZBTB010000219.1:0-3231 GCA_964494605.1 uncultured Lachnospiraceae bacterium | reverse complement strand
AAAGCTCTCATAGGCCGTGACGGAGGAGATTTCCCGCAGAGAGCTTCCCTCATAGGCTTCCCGATTATACCGAGGAATATGTTGCCGCGCTTATGGAAGCTTACGGAATGATGTAATAGGAGAGATTCCTCCGTTATTCATTTGGAAAGGTAGTGAGCGTAATTGTATTTTGGGTTTATGCCTTATTGTTAACCGGAAGGGCTTTTACCGATTTTCTTTCATATTCTTGAGAGCGAATATGCTCAAGAACACGGTCAGTATCAAAGCAAGAGCGTCGGAAACGGGCGCTGCCCAAAGGAGCAGACCGATTCCGCCGGCGTAAGCAAACCATATTGACAGCGGCACGAGGAAGATAACGTCACGCGCCATGGTTATGAGAGCAGCCTTTACGGGCGAACCGATCGACTGAAAGAATATAGCCAGGACTTTTATTATGCAAGTCAGTAAGATTGTGCCGAGGTATATTCTGAACGTCAGGTAGGTAAATGCCGAGTAAGCTTCGGGGTCGACGCCCTGTCCGCCGTCGCCGAAAATGTAGATGAACAGCTTGGGGAACAGTTCGAAAACGAGCGTTGCGACGATGCCCACCGCGACGGTTGCAATCAGCATCATTTTAAGAGCGGATTTCACGCGGTCGAATTTTTTCGCGCCGTAGTTGTAGCCGATAATGGGCTGACCGCCCGACGCAATGCCCACGACTATCGAAATCACTATTCCGAAAACCTTAAACGCAAGCGTTATGACGCTTTGGGTGATTTCAGCGCTGTATCCGCTCGAAGCGCTGAAGTGCATCAGCAGAACGTTGTTTACTATCGAGATTATAACTATTGCGAGTTGCGTCAAAAGGCTGGAAATTCCGAGCTGAGCGATGCCGGCGATTTCCTTTCCGCTCGGGAGAAAATCCTTAAGCTTCAATCTGAACGTTTTGGACTTGAATAAGTACGCGGCGTGTAAGATAAACGTTATCGTTTGCCCCAAAAAGGTGGCAAGAGCCGCGCCCGTCATGCCCATGTTGCAGCCGAAGATAAACACGGGGTCGAGTGCGATATTGATTATTGCGCCGATTGCCATGGCGAGCATAGCGTACTTCGGACTGCCGTCGGCGCGGATCACGGGATTAAGTACGCACGCAAGAATAAACAGAATAAAGCCGCCTATTATAAAGTTTGCGTATTCTGACGAGAACTCGAGAATTCTGCCGTTTGCGCCTATGCCCGCTAAAAGCCCGTCCTTAAAGCAATAACAAAGCACGGACAGAACTATGCTGACTATTACGCCGCAGAAAACCGCAGTGCCTACGCTGCGCGAGGTTTTCGACGTTTCGCTGCGGCCTTGATTAAGGCTTATTCGCGCCGCGCAGCCGTCGCCTATCCATAGTCCGAGCCCCAGCGCTACGATCGTGAGAGGGTAAACTATGCCCGTAGCCGCGTTTCCCGCCGCGCCCAAGGTTTCGCAGTGCCCGATGTAAATCTGATCGACCAGGTTGTAAAGCGACTGAATAATCAAACTCAGAACGCAGGGGATAGCAAACATTCTTAAAAGCTTGCCTACCCGTTCTTCGCCTAAAAATGCGTTTTCTTTTTCCAAAATAACCTCCGTCGGACAACAAAAAAAACATGCGGTACCGCACATAAAACTCCGTAATCAGATTTACGTGCAAAGCACAACATGTTTCGTATCCGTGTATTTAATTGTAAAGCTATTCTATCAAAAATCCGAAAAAATGTCAAACACTTTTTTTTTAATCGGTGGAGATTTCTCCGCTACGCGTTCGAAATGACATTACATAGTAAGGGCTACAGTTGTCATTCCGAGTGAGAGCCGAGTGTAACGAGGCTTGAAGAGGAATCCCAACAATTATAATTTAATCGGTGGAGATTCCTCGTCGCAAGGTAAACCTTGCTCGCTCGGAATGACAAAATAATAAAAACGCCGCGGATGAATAATAAGCTTTAGTATTGACCTGCGTAGCTTAGTTACTGTAATGTCATTCCGAGTGAGGCGCAAGCCGACGAGGAATCCCCACATTACAAAAGGGCTTCCCAAATCCGGAAACCCTTTTGCGTTTATTTCATTTTATCCAATATTGGGACGAGTGCGTCCATGTAGTCGCCGACGAACAGTTCGATAAGTCCCGCGTCGCAGCCGTTTGCGAGCTTGGTATCGAAGGGGATTTGTGCAATCACTTTGAATCCGTGCTTATCGGCAACTTCCTTTACGCGGCTTTTGCCGAAGAGCTCTATTCTTTTTCCGCAGTCGGGGCAGAGGGCGTAGCTCATATTTTCTACGATTCCGAGGACGGGTATGTTCATGAGTTTAGCCATGTTTACCGCTTTTTCCACTATCATGGAGACAAGCTCCTGCGGCGAGGTTACGATAATTATTCCGTCGAGGGGAACGGATTGGAACACGGTAAGCGGTACGTCGCCCGTTCCCGGCGGCATATCGATAAACATAAAGTCCACGTCGCCCCAGATAACGTCCGTCCAGAACTGTTTGACCGTGCCGGCAATAACGGGTCCGCGCCAGACAACGGGGTCGGTTTCGTTTTCGGTCAAAAGGTTAAGAGACATCACGCTTATGCCGGTTTTGGTCACGACGGGCATAAGTCCGAGCTCCGTACCCGTTGCTTTTTCTTTAAGCCCGAACATTTTGGGCATGGAAGGTCCCGTTATGTCCGCGTCGAGTACGGCGGTCTTATAGCCGTTTCTTTGTGCCGTAACTGCGGAGAGCGCCGTTACAAGCGATTTGCCTACGCCGCCTTTTCCGCTGACGACGCCTATTACTTTTTTGATTTTTGACAGCTCGTGCGGCTTTTCCAAGAAAGATTTTCTTTCCTTGCAGCTCTCGCCGCAGCTGCTGCAGTCATGCGTACATTCGCTCATTGTTTAACTCCTTGTTTATTTGTCGCGTATATAATAACACTTTTATATAGTTCAGTCAAGCAGTCCGAAAGTGTTTAAGTTTATATCCGTCTTTTTTATTTTATCCCACTTAAACAAAGTTATAAGCTCGTTAAGCGTAACGGGCGCGAAGTCGTCGATAATTCCCGCGTTTGCCGCAAGCATTCCGATTATGGGTTCGGGGCTTAAGAAATGCCCTCGGATATAGTCGAGATTAGAGGAGCCTTCGCGTTTACTGAGCCGCTCGCCGTTGCTGTCGAGCAAAAGCGGCGAATGGTAAAACTCGGGTACGGGATAACCGAGTGTTTCATACAAGTAGATTTGCCGC
>CAZBTB010000218.1:0-3232 GCA_964494605.1 uncultured Lachnospiraceae bacterium | reverse complement strand
GCACGGTAGTGCCGTAAAAACAATCCTGCGAATTGTTTTTAGCCAAAGCGGGGAGAAATCTATGATTTCGACCTGAGCAAAACACTTGCGAATGTGTTCTCCCTTTTAACCCTCTCGCAACGCTTTTAATAGGCCAATAACAAATTGCAAATACCGCCGTGTCGCGCTCGTCGGCTTACGCCTCGCTCGGAATGACAAAAAAATAAAAACGTCTCGGTCAAAGACTTAGCTTAGTATCAACCCGAGACGTTTATTCTTTTTTGTCATTTCGCTAGCTGAGCGAAGCGAACGCCACGAAGTAACGCATAGCGGAGAAATCCCCACTTATTTTTAATTCTATTCGGTGGAGATTCCTCGTCGCAATTTCGCATAATGCTCATTGCTCGCTCGGAATGACATTACAGGAACTAAGCTAAGCAAGATGAATAGGAATTCTTAATATTTATCCGAAACGTTTTTATTTTATAATGTCATTCCGAGCGAGCGGAGCGGTAGCGTAGTGACGAGGAATCTCCACCTTATACAACAAACCCCCTTGGCAAGACGCCAAGGGGGTTTTTAAAGCATAACAGGTCGAATATGCGAATCGCGAGGGAAATTCGTTCGCAGACAAGAATAGCGAGTCGCCGACTATAGGAAATATGTCGAGCGAGCTATTAGCGGTATACGGGCGAATCTAGCCGCGATTAACGGTTCTGTATTGCGTCTATGGGACGCTTCTTCGCAATCTTCATGACGGGCAGGAAGGACGCGATGAACGCAACCAGGATACCTACGCCGAGGATGAGAAGAATCTGGCGGAAGCCGACGGAGAGGAGCGTAAGAGCGAAACCGTACTGATTTCTAATTACGTTGTTGATTACCGTTACGACGACAAAGGTCATGACAGCGGAGAGAACAAAGTTAATCAATGTAATAATCAGGCTCTCGTTGAAGAATATTCCGAACACGTCGCTCGAGCGCGCACCGACTGCACGCAGGATACCGATTTCGCGCTTTTTGTAGCTGATCGAGACGGAAATGAAGTTGAACATCATTAACGCAGCGAACACCGCGAAGAAGATACCGATGTACAAGAACACCTGCGCGAGGGTTTCTATCAATTCGTTAACGCTACTCAGCATAGAGCTGACTTCGTTCTGAAGCTCGAACACCACGTTATTGTCGTGAACCTCGTAGTGGAATTCGACGATTTTCTTGACAGCCGCATGGTCGGTGTAAGGCATATTGCCGATTACGAACGAATAATATCCACGCTCGCCGCTATTGTAGAATTCGTAATTTTCGTCGCTTACGATAAACAATCTGTTGTACGTTATCGAAAGCTCCTGACGATTGTCTCTGGTTATTACCGCGTCTGCGCTCGGTAACAGATAACCGACGATAGTGTAATTCTGTTCGTAATCGCCCATGCTTTCGGTATAGTTATACATCTCGATTTTTCCGGTTCCCGGCAGAGTAAACTTGATATTTTCAAGCTCGTAGACTCTCTTGAGGTACGGACGCATAATTACGCAGCCTGCGTCGCCGTATGGATTTTCGGCAAACCCGCCCTTATAATAAATATTCTCTTGATTTTCGTGATCGTACTTAGAAACTCTTGTATTGCTTAAGAACCCTGTATACTTTTCGACGAAAAATCTCGTTTGGGCTCCTTCTTCATCATGAATATACTCCTGAGTTATTTCGTCCCAATACCCGCTGTAAATGTTTTTTTCGCTCTCCCAATTACCGTAGTCGAGCAAAAATTCCTTTAACTCGTTATTCGTTTCCCAAGCTTTAGCGGTTTCTACTTCCTTTTTAATGGCAAGCTCTTTTAATTTGTATTCCACCAGATCTCCCAAACGAACAGAGTCATTATTGTTGTTTAGTTCTTCGACCCACCGGGTATACGCACTTCCGAACTCTTGGAGAAGATAAGCTTCGGTTTCTGCTTTGATCGAATTATCGTATTCGTTTTCATCGTAGCGGTTGCTAAGCGAATAAGGGACGATTATTTCGTTTTTGGCAAGCGTGGTTCTGGGGGTGCCGTCCGCCCAGACTATAGCGTCCGTATCCTTAATATCGCCCAGCTTTGCTATTGCTTCCGCATTGACCGAATCGAAACTGTTGTTTTTATCGGATACCAGATTAAAATAATTGTTGGTGCCGCTCAAATACATACCCGTTGCAACCGAGGCAGTATTCGTTTGTTTTGCTTCCACCATTTTCTGAATGGTTCCGGGATAAACGAAGAGCAGAGAGTGATAGCTGTACTTGAGCTTTATGGTAAGCTCGGCGCTAAGCAGCATATCGGTGAGCATGTTTTCCTGAATTTTGTTTGCTCCCGGCTTATAATTATTGTACTTCGTTCCGTCGAAATGCGTATCGATAACGCCGACAATCGTATAGACGGTAGTTCCGTCGGAGCTGTATCTGTCGCCGAGAGTAAGCGTTTTTCCGAGTAAATCTTCGACGCTCGTAATCTCTGCGGTAACCGTTTTGTCGGTTGCGGCATCATAGTACTTTATTCCTGCGAGTTCATACATCTCGTAAACGTACTGCGTTACCGCGATTTCGTTCTTGCTTTCGGGTAATCTGGAGTTTCCTACAAGCGTAAGTCCCGCCTTATTCAAATCCTCGGTACTCATTTCGACGTAACCCGACGCACTGCCGCCATAATAATCGAAGGCGTTTTCGCTCGACAGCTTATCCGAATCGTCAAAACTGCTGCTAAGGTTTATGCCGCCTCCGCCCCAACGTTCGCCGTTAATGAAAACGGGAGTTACGTCAACGTCGGTGCCTTCTTTTATCTTCTTAACGTCGTTGTCGGTGAAAAGATCGGCCTGGGTGTAATAATAATCGTCGTCCCAATCGGATTTGATTCTTTTTGCTTTCGTAAACGCCGCGCTTTGGATTTGCGTATCTATGATCGACTGCTCGAAGGTGGTGTACTTGTTGTACGACGCCATTGTATCGGCTAAGCCGAACAGAGCAAAGGCAACCATGCAGAGGAAAATCGTAAACACGAGACGCACGGGCTTTGACTTAAGCGAGCTTGCGCCGATCTTGAGTGAGTTGCGGTAGGGGAGCTTGGAGCGAATGAGCTTGCTTTCTTCTTTACTGTACTCTCGGGTTTTTACGTCCTCGGGTTTGGTGTCTAAGAATTCGTCCTTCCTGCCCGCTTCGTTAATCTTAAGCGCCTTCTTGATCTCGCCGTTCTTCTTACCGTCAAAGGAGATAAGTGTATCGT
>CAZBTB010000217.1:0-3250 GCA_964494605.1 uncultured Lachnospiraceae bacterium | reverse complement strand
GAGCGAATCGTTATTCAGTCCGTAGCCGTCTCCCACTCGGTTGGGAATATGAACGTAAACCTCCAATCCGCGTTTAGACAAATACAATGATAAAATTGAGGCGGCGCAAACACCGTCGGCATCGTAATCGCCGTAAATTACCACCTTTTCCCCGTTATCGATTGCCTGATTAATCCGATCCACGGCGTCTTGCATGCCTTTCATCGAAAAAGGATCGTAAAATTGCTCCTTAGTCGGATACAAAAACTTATTTACCGCATCGATACTGTCAATTCCGCGCAAACACAAAAGCTCGACAAACTTTCTGTTAAGTCCAAGCTTGTCTGCAATCGACTCGACATTATTCATATCGACGGAAATCTGATTTTTCGGTGCAATACTGACGTTCATACTCTCTCCGACATTAACTCTTTAGAAAAATAAGCCTTCGTAAAAGAAGGCTTATTTCAATTACTTTATTACTCGGCTTTTGCCTTTTCGCGTTTCGCCTTCGACTTTTTACCGTCCTTGACTTTAACAGTCCCGGGGAACGCTTTTGCAAGCATAGCCCAAATGGTGGGAGCCAGAAAGATTGACGAATACGTACCTGCGATAAGACCGAAGATAATGGGCAAAGCGAAAAACTGAATATCGCTCACGCCGATAATCGCGACCATCGCTATCATAATGAGCGTGGTTATCGTAGTGTTTATCGAACGCCAAATCGTTTCCTGAACAGACTTGTTCGCAATATACGCAGGCTTTACCATCTTACCGTCCAAACGCTTGTTCGCGTAAAGCTTAACGTTTTCACGCACGCGGTCGAATATGATAATCGTGTTGTTGATCGAATAACCGAGTATCGTTATAAGCGCCGCAATAAACGTGGAGTTAACGGGAATATGGAAAATGCCCATAAAACAAATCATCATGAGTATATCGTGGAACAGCGCAACGACCGCCGCAATACCGCTTAACAGCTCGAAACGGATTACTATATAGATAAGCATGCACAACAGCGAAATAGAAACCGCCAAAAGCGCACTCTTCAATATCTGCGTGCTTACGGTCGACGTTGTCTGTCCGCCGTCCGATACTTCACCGTTGTAATCTTTGGAAATCGTCAGAATATCGATAATTTTTTCGGACGCATCCTCGGAAACCGCTCCGGTAAAGGTTATCTTAGCGGAATTGGCATTCTCTTCGCTTATAACGACGGAGCTTACGCCGTAACCGGCTTCGGTAAGTCTGGTTTTAAGCTGATAGTCGTAATCTCCTACAAGCTTAGTCAGCGAATATTCCGCGGTCGCTTCGGTGCCGTTAAAAACCACCGAAGGACGGTCGAAGAACATCGAGTTTTCAAGCTCTTCTTTCAAACGGGAATTAATCTCTATCATTTCCTCTTCGTCGGCAATAGCTTTATACATCAGACGGAAACCGGCGTCACTGCCCTCGCATTGCGGCTGGATAGCCGAAATACTGATCTTTTTGCCGTCTTTGCTCTCTATACTTTCGGCAATGTTCTTTGCGCGTTGTTCGTAATCCTCTTTATTATCGTCGGTCATTGCATTACCCAGTCTTACACTCATCGTATAACCGCCGGTAAAATCCATACCGAGATTGAAAGGACTGCCGAAAACCAAGCCGAAAATAATACACATAATAAGCGCCAAAGCAAGAACGGCAAGGGGTGCGATAAAAACCTTCTTCTTATTTTCTACAATCTTAAAATCTTGTTCGAATAATCTGTTGAATTTCATTATGCCTGCACTCCTTCAGTTTCGGTGACTTCGGAGACAGTCGCGACGTTTTCGGTCTCTTGCGGTTCGTCTTCGAGATTTTCGGGAACGAAATTCTTGCCGCGCTTTAAGCCGTAAAGTTTTTCGTTAGTGCTGTTGAGGTTGGTAAAATACTTGCACAAGCCGCGCGTCACCACAAGCGACGTAAACAGCGACAAGATAATACCGATCAGGAGCGTAATACCGAATCCCGAAATCGTACCTCTGCCGAATATAATAAGAATAATAGCCGCGATAATCGTAGTGATGTTACTGTCGAAAATAGCAACCGTAGCTTTTTTAAATCCCGCATGAAGCGACGCAAGTATTGACTTTCCGTCGCGGTACTCGTCGCGGATACGCTCGTAAATAACGATGTTTCCGTCGACCGCCATACCCAAGCTCAGAATTATACCCGCAATACCGGGGAGCGTGAGCTGAACCCACGGAAGCGTAGCCAGGAAGAACAGCATCAAAACTGTATAGACAAGTAACGCCAACGTCGCTACAACGCCGAACAGTCTGTATCTCCAAATAAGGAATGCTATAACAAGTGCCAAACCAACCGCGCCTGCGATAATACCAAGGAACAATGCTTTTTCACCCAATGTCGGGGAAACGGTCGAAGTCTCCTTAAGCGAAAGCTTTACGTCGAACGTTCCGCTCATTATCTGAGACGCAAGATTTTCGGCTGCGGAAGTATCCTGCCCGCTCATCGTAATCTGCGCTCTTCCGCCCGTTATAGCCTCTTGAATGTTTGCCGTCGAAATCGGACTCTCATCTCTTACGCCGTCGGTTACGATATAAATAGACATCGATTTGCCTACGTTTGCCGAAGTAACTTCGCCGAAACGCTTTCCGCCTTCATCGGTAAGTTGCAGCGATACCACGGGCGCACCTTGATTTGTGTCGTAATAACCCTCTGCGTTTTTGACGTGATCGCCGGTAATAACCGTCTCGTTCGTATCGTCGAGCACGAATTCCAAATCGGCAGGCTTTCCGATAAGCTCGAAAATAGCCGAGGGGTTGTCCACGTCGGGAACTTCTACTCTGAGCTGTGAATTGTTTTCGATTGTGATAACGGCTTCCGGATAACCCTTGGAAACCAAAAGATTCTGTAATCTGGTTTGCGTACCTGTAAGCTTGCTTTCGAAATTATCAACACCCGCGCTCTCAGCGTCGTAAACCGCGTAAATACCGCCTTTTAAGTCAAGACCGAGTTTTATCGCGCTGGCGAATGATTTGTATTTATACATCGAAAACGGCAAGCTGAACGAGCACACCGAAAGAATTATTCCTATAATCAAAACAACGCCAATTATCGATAATTTAATTATTGACGATTTTTTCTTCATCCGAATGCCTCCTGTTTGCAATATGACTATTATATAATAAATAATTCCCGTTCGTCAAATAAAACAAGCCCTTTATTTGAGGAAAGTTTATTTTTCGTTTTGTAAAGTTACTCCGCGCCGCGCTCTATCGCGTTTATC
>CAZBTB010000216.1:0-3250 GCA_964494605.1 uncultured Lachnospiraceae bacterium | reverse complement strand
TGCAAATCTTGAAATATTCTACTATCGGCGTAATTCCGTCCAGCTTTGCCGATTCGATTACGTCCTCCGGGATACGAGTAAGCGCGGCGGTAAGCAGCAGATAGGAGCCGCCGAAGCCCACCCACGTATTATAAATAAAGATACACCAGATAGCCGATCCGTCCGTGGACAGCCAAGGCGGTACGGCATCGCCCGTAAAGGCAATGGAAAATGCGCTTATAAGTCCGTTGGGCGCGATTATATTCCGGTAGATTATGACCATAACCACCGACGAAATTATTTGCGGCAGATAGAATATGACTCTGAAAATCTTATAGCCGTGCAGCTTTTTCCAAAAGTAATAGCTTATAAAGCACGCCGTGGGAATAGTTACCGCATTGCCGCAAACGTACAATAAAAGCGTGTTTTTAAAAGCCTGTGTTAACTGCGTGGATGAATTGCTCTCGCCGCTGAGCTCTTTGAATATGTTTCGGAAGTTCTCCATCGACCAGACGTAGATATCACTGCCGTCTTCGGCAAACCCCACGAACTTTCGGAAAGCAAGCAAAACCGACTGCAGGTTGATGCCCACGTAGAAAACGGCAAACGACGCTACCGACAGAAAAAGCATCAATATAATAAACGGGTACTTGTGCTTTCTGAGCGGCTTGGGATAGTCGTTGTACTTCGACATGTCAAAAAACTTTCTCATTATGCCTCCGAATAGGGAATGACGAACGCGCCGCCGCCCGCTTTAAGGTCGAGCGAAATCTTTCCTCCGTCGAGCGCAACGGTTTTGCCTTCTTCTCCGTTAGTGTAAACAAGCGCATGGGTTGCTCCGTTAAAAGTAATTTCAACTTTATCGCGCGTGTTTTCGTCTGTCATAGCCTGACTTGCGACCATAAAGCCCTCGTAACCGTTCTTGTCTTTCATAATGCCCACAACGGTATCCTCGGTGGCGGCAAGGCTCTTAATGCGTTCGTAGCTATCGAGCATTTCCTCGCATTTTATAAACGTACTGTTACGCACGACGCGCTCGCTGCCCTCGATCGCCATAGCGCCTATCCAATTATCGGTGAACTGCAAGTAGACGTTTTCGAAGCTCTTGATCTCGTCGTGCGCGTTCTTGTAATAATACCAGTTTTCGGTTTTTCTTCCGCTTGCGTCCACGCTGTACTGATTAAAGCCCCATTCTTCACGGTAAGTAAAAGTAATAAAATGTGTAAAGCCGTAGCACATAGCGGTATAGTACTGATAGAGAACGGACGCAGGATTGTTTACGTAACAATGATTTTGCATGTACGTCCACTTATCCGCGCCGTAGGCCTCGGCGCTCTTGCCACCCTGCTCGAGCGCATACACAAAACCTTCGCGCGCAACAAGATTTCCGTCACGGTCCACCGAAAACGGATATGAGTCGAATGAAACAATACGCTCGTCGTACGGCATATACTTTAACACTTTCTCGCAGTAGTAATTTACATAACCCTTATAATCGTTGCCGAAAATCGGCCCGTACATATTATTGGTTCCGCCTCCGCCGAGAAGCACCGTCTCGAACGCCTTGCCCGGATATTTCTGCGAAAAATAAACGTATTCGTTGAGTATGTAATCCACGTTGTTATCGTAAGCGTACTGCGATTTATTGGGGTCGCCCGCCTCCAACGCCTTTCCGAACACGGGTTCGTCATAGGGCATATATCCGTAGAACGTATCGCTGTCCTTCCACTTATCGAACACCGACCCAAGGCATTTATCGACGTATTCGAACGAGGTCGCAAGCGTTTGGTTCATGTTGAGCGCGTTGAGCATGAGCATGATTTTTATGCCGTATTTTTCGGCAAGCGAAAAATGCCGCTCCATATCCTCTTTTGCGCTCGCATCACCGAAACTGAAACTTGTGTTCCCCACGTGCATCATGTTGTATCCGCAGTCGGCATACTCTTTAAACGCCGCATCGGAAGCACGCGGAGGTATCCAACAGTCAAGCACAATTTCTCCGTTTGCCGACGAATAGTCGGGCGCGCCTACTTTGGCTTTGGGCACGTTACCGCCACCGCCGCAGCCGACTGCGGTCATTGCCATTATAAGCGCAAACATCAGACTAACAATTTTTTTCATACCATTCTCCTTTATCGGTTTAATTATTACCTTTTATCTTTGCATGCTCTCTTTCACGGTACTGTAACGGCGTCATTCCGAAGGTTTCGCGGAATACCCGTACGAAATACTTTTTATTGTTAAACCCCAACTGTTCCGAAAGCGCGGATACAGTCACGCGGGTGTTCCGCAAATAATTTCGGGCGGTTCTTAACCGGCAAATCGTTATCAGCTCTTTAAGCGACACTCCTATCGTCTGCTTACAAATTCTCGTGAGATATTCTCGGCTCAGTGCACAGCTGTTGGCTACGTCTTCCACGCTTAAATTCGTTTCATTGTTGACAATAAACGTAACCGCCTGCTTTATGTAGCTCTCCTTGCTCGTAACGGGCGCATCCACTGCGCCTAAGTTTGCAATCTCGCCTATAAGCGAGTACACCGCGCCGAGCGTTCTGAAAGACCGTCCGCCCGTCTGAGTATAATTATTAAGCACCGCTCTGAAGCCGTTTTCGATTTTCTCGTTTTTGGCATGAACAACGCAATTCTCGGCTGAAAATCCCATTTGCTTTACCGCTTCGTCCTGCATAATACCGGCAAAGCTGAAATAAATATAACTCCACGGATTATGCTTATCGGGATAATAATCGATAATTTCGTCTGCGTACGAAACAAAAATATCGCCCGTTTTAAGCTCGTAAATTTTATCCGCGCAATTCAAGAAGCCTGCTCCGTTAATCACGTAATGCAGAGTGTACAGCCTTACCCGAGCATAGGTCGGCTCTTTATTGGGCATGCAGTTTTCTATACCGCACAAAAATATGTACAGGTCGTTTGACGTAGTATCCGATAAAACGTCGAGTATGCGCTTCGTCGCCGCCTTCGAATAGCTGAGGTCGGAAAACAACAAACTAACAATCTGCTCATCCTCTTGCTCAAAAAAACGTTTAATTCTTTCATTTCCCTTTTTCATAATTCCTTGACTTAATGTACTAAAGCACAAGCGAGATTTACCGTATATCCGTCCGCGCGTCTCTGTTAATCAAATTCTAACAGATAAAACACGTTCAGTCAATACCTGCCTGTTCCGATAAGTACCCCCCCCCCTCGAAACCTCCTATTTGAATTTTTTGCCTTCTTTTTGCATCTTTTCATAGAGCATTTTAAAGTCGGA
>CAZBTB010000215.1:0-3270 GCA_964494605.1 uncultured Lachnospiraceae bacterium | reverse complement strand
GGTCATCATTGGACACGGTCTGTATGATTTTTCTATCGTGTTTTTAACTTGCTTTTTGCTATAACGCCAACTCTGAATTTAAAGTTATAGACAATTATAAAAAGCGAAGAATTTAAAGTTCTTCGCTTTTTATAATCCCTATGGAAATTGCACTTTATTGCATCATTTTTATGTGTTTATTTTTCTTGACTATGCGCGTTTGGTATACGTAACGGTGTCGATCGTAAACTCGTCGGCGGCAGTTTTACCCGTCGTTAATCCGATTACGCTCAACACTTCGTCGGTAGTTCCGTCGGCGCCGATCACCCACCTGTCGCCTCCGTTCTGTTGAGTAAATGCAGTAAAATCAATCTTGACAATCTTCCAATCGCCGTCGTTCGTTACCTGACAAGACGCAACATCAACGTATTGATATTTGTTTCTTCCGACGTTGTACAGATAGAAATAGAACGTATTATTACTGCTCTTCATGCGAAGAGTGAGCGTACCTATTTCGCTTACCGCAATTCCCGACGGCAATACGAGTTCCACGCGTCCGTTAGTCCATGACGACTCGGCGTTTTTCGTAAGGTGCAAATAATCGGTTAAAAGAATTTGCCCCGCTATTCTGTTTTGCCAAGTACTATGCGTTTCCCCATTAGTCATTCTGTGACCGAAATAAGGCAGGCACGATCTCGTGCCGAAATCCGCCAACAAATACTCGTCCGAGTCGGCGATTTTCTTATTATAACCGCTGTTAGTCGTGTATCCTATCTCGTCGATATAGAGATCGGCATGAGTTTCGCTGCTTCCGAAAGCGAGGCTTGTTATTTCCGTAATGCTCTTATCCGTCAAAATCGACGAAGGAATTTGCACCGTTGCCTACTTGTTCTTGACGAATAAATAAGGGTAATCGGTAAGATCTACGAATGTCGCGCTGCCGTTAAAATAAATCAACACCCGATAATTTACCGATTCGTTCGGGTCTGCCAAACCGCAGTAAATCTTAAGAACAAGGCTGTCGAAATCGTCGACGGACAATGTTCTTCCGAGATCATACGAAATAGGACCGTTGCTCCAATTCCGGGCAAAATTCAACTTAAGCGCACCGTTATTAACTCCTTCGGGAGCGTCCGAACCGCTGACTACATTCATCGAACCGCCGTCCTTACGGGTCATATAATCGGTATAAGCGGCATAGTCGAAATCCGCAAGCACCGTATATTCATCGGACTTGCCTGTCAAAGTATAGCTGCGCGGATAAACGTTGAGCGTAAGCGTCGCCGATGCCGTAACGAATTCGTTTTTAAGCGTTGCGGTAAGAGTATACACACCCTCTTCGAAGCTGTAATCGGTTTTCGTCAGATCGAGTGTAACCGCCTCTTCGTCTCCTTTTTTGATACTCACTTCGAATACGCCGTTTTTAATCCTGTTGCTAAGCGCAAGTTTAGTCAAGTCAAACGTCATATCGGTAAACGCGTTTTCGGACATGGCTTTACCGTCGTAGGTCAGCGTGCTGTCAAGCGTGCTTTCGAAGCGAGTGTAGGTTACGCTGTCGACATAAATCTTACCGACTTTACTTGCGCATATCCATATCGAGGAAATGTTATCGGCAATGACGTCCGTCCATTTGTTACTGTTAAAAGCGATAAGCTTGGTAAAGTCCGCGGTCGCGGTTTTCCAACCGTCGTCCTCATTTGTTATTGTAATAAACTTCTTTAAATCCGCGGAGGATGTGTCGGTAGCGAAATAACACTCGTTACCCTCGTCGTCGACAAGATACCATACAAACACCGCACCGGTCATATCCATCTTAAAACGAACGGACATAGTGTGAATGTCGTCGCAGGCAATCTTATCGGGGAAAGTATAAACGAGCGCACCGTTCGACCAGTCTTTTGTAAGATTGATTTCGAGAACGTCGTCTTTTATCGCCCAAGTCGGTTTCTCCCACGTTTTTTCACTGAAGTACTGCAAGTACTCCGCCGTATCGAACGCGCCGATTATATACTCGTTTGAACCCTCTTCCGTCGGCACGTCGAAACGCGCGTCCTTATCGACGGTAAAGTTAAATTCCTTTTCGCGTCTGCTGTCGCCGTTTACCGCAACAAGCTTAACGGTATGCTCCGTCTGCGCCAAAGCTTCGGAAAGAACAAGCGAGTTTTCTGCCGCAGTAAGCGACTCATCCGCGCCGTCGATATAAAGCTCATAGTGCTCGGCTCCCGCTACCTCGTCCCACACTAACGTCTGAGTGGCTTTGGTGTAGCGCAATTCGCCCACGTCGCCGAGATTGATATCCTCGATACGTACGTTGTCGAAATAGCAATAGCCGTTGTTCACGCTCCTGAAATAGAAGGTCATCTCTTTGATCGAGCCGAACTCGGCGTTCTTTTTGAGTACTTCCGACTTCGTAACGGACATTGTGACCCACTTGAACCACGAATTCGGATAATCCCAATCCATAGGCACGACCACTTGATGTCCGTCGCCGTCGTCGAGCATTACGCCGAGCGAGCTGCCCGTCGCGCGGTAAACGTCGAAATACAGCCTGCCGAACTCAACGGGCTCCTGAAGCTTAAACGTGACGCCGCCGTGGTGCGAATCGGAGTTTGCTATCATTTCGAGCTTAAGGAGCTTAGAATCGGCAGTCGCTTGCTTGTGAATAAAATTACCGTTTTCGTTTTTGTCGTTTTCTCCGTCGCCGTCCTCATCGACAAACTCGTATAAGTCGTAAGTATCGGAAAGGCTAACTTCCACGTCGCCGAGAATTACGCTCGCCCATTCCTTGTAAGTACTCGTTTTGCTGCTATCGAAAACGCTTTCGTCCTCGAAATCGAAAACCTTCTTAAACCCGTCGGTTTCTTTTAAGAATTCCGCGTCGGTATAAGAGCGGTACTCGAACGTGCTGGCTTCACTCTCCGAACCCTTATCCGAAACCGCTTTGATGGTAAGCGCGAACACGCCTGCTCCCAAATCGAGAGCTTTGCTTGTCTCGGTACTTTCCTCGCTCAAAGAGTATTCGGAGTCATTCCACTTGCTCACGTCTATTACGTATTTCGCCGCGCCCTCGCTCGCGTTCCACGACAGCGTTTTGCCGACCTTGTCGTAGCTTATTCCGCTCACCTTCGCGGGTGCGCCGAAGTCCACGGTTAAATTTACGTTCTTGCTGCCCATGCCAAGCTCCGCGCCGTCGGCGTTAAAAGCCGTAACGGACACTTTGGTAGCTCCGCGCTTTAAGTAAAGCTGAATCTGCGGCTCGGTCACGTCGGTGTTTTTCATAGCCGCGCCCGT
>CAZBTB010000214.1:0-3286 GCA_964494605.1 uncultured Lachnospiraceae bacterium | reverse complement strand
GAAATGCAGTCGCTGTCTAAAGGTTCTATGGACTTACTTAACTCGATTCGCACCATTGCCGATTCGCTCGGAAAGTTGTCGCTGGATAAGTCGGCTCTCATGTCGGCGCAAAAGGATTTTGCCGCGGTTGAGCGTGAGCTTGAGAAGCAGTCGGCGTCGCTTGATATAGCAACCGACGGATTTGACGCCCTGATGAGCGCGTCCGATGCGGATTTGGGTGATTTCGGAGACAGCTCTATAGACGCCGAAATCGAGTCGTTTATCCTGGGCAATTCCATGAAGAACGGAACAAGCGGTTTTTCGTCGCTCGGTTCTGGGGCTGGTTCGTCCAATGATACCGAGCTGGAAGATCTTAAGAAAAAGTCTCTTGAATTATAAGCGTAAAGGACAGCGAAATGGAGAATAAGGAAATATTCGAGCGCCGATACAGCATGAATTTCGAGGCGGCGAAAAAGTATATAGACCAAGGCAATCTGCCGAGTGCCAAGCAGTCGCTCAAGACTGCGCTAGAGGCTGCAATTAAGCTTGCCGAGGGAACCGTAGGGGCGGAGCGTCAGCGGCATACGTCCAACGGTAAAACCGTTATCGAGCTTATCGAAATGATAAACGCAAAGATAAGCGCCGCAGAAGCAAGCAGAAAACCGAGCGGGACTCAGTCGATTGATAAGAACGATAAGCAGTCGGCAGTCGGTAAAGAAAAACCGAAAGCCGAAATACCTGCGCCCGAAAAAATTTCGGTAGAAGAAGCGCTCGGAAAGCTTAACGCCTTGGAAGGACTTCATGAGGTCAAGGCCGAGGTTAAAAAGCTTGTAGCTAAAATTCAAAGCGACAACGTCAAACGTTCGCGCGGTATTCCCGTTACGGAAACGTCGTATCACCTCGTTTTCTCGGGTAATCCGGGAACGGGTAAAACTACTGTTGCGCGTATCATGGCGCAAATCTACTTGGCACTCGGAATTCTGCCGAAAGGTCAATTGGTAGAAGTCGAGCGCGCCGATCTTGTAGCCGGCTATGTCGGACAAACTGCGCCGAAAACGCGGGAAGTTTGCGAAAGCGCTATGGGCGGAGTTCTGTTCATTGACGAGGCTTACACTTTAAGTCCCGCAGGAGGAAGCGGAAACGATTTCGGCAAAGAGGCGATCGATACTATTCTTAAGGTTATGGAGGACCACCGCAAAGAGCTCATTGTAATCGTTGCTGGCTACGACAATCTTATGAAGAATTTTATCGATTCCAACCCGGGCTTAAAGTCGAGATTCAAAACCAAGATACATTTCAGCGATTACGACGGTACGTCGATGTTCAACATCTTTATGTCGCTGTGTAAGCGCGACCAGTATATAGTTTCGGCGGAATTAAAGGAAATCTTAAAAAAGTATTTTAACGATCAATACGAAAACCGCGGCGAAAATTTCGGCAACGCGCGTGACGTAAGAAACTTCTTCGAAGATACTACAACCAACCTTGCCATGCGAATAGCACCGCTCGGCAGTGCGGTAAGCAACGAGACGCTAATGACGATTTTGCCCGAAGATTTGGCGTATAATCATTCTTAAAGATTATTAAGGAGAAATAAAAATGGGACTTTTTAAGAGTAAAGCGGAAAAGGAACAGGAAAGAAGAATGCTTGTCAAGCGTTCCATGAAGGAGCTTGAAAAGCGCATTCGTAAATTGCAAGAGCAAGAGCAGGTCTATATTAAAGCAGCCAAAATTGCAATGCAAGAGGAACTGCCCGATCAGGTTAAGCTTGCGAAAGAGGCGCTTAAAATGACAATAAGCGAGAGAAAGCGTACCTACAAAATGCTGTTGAACGCTCAGATCATTTCGCAAATGAAGGACATGACCGCAATGACAAACGAGTTTTTGCAGGCTGTTCACGTAATCAGCAAGGACATTGCGGGAACGGCAAGCGCGGATATGAGCAAGCTCTCCAACGAGCTTAAGCTCGCCATGAACAAGGTTTCCGAGCAGACCGAAAACCTCGGAGATATGCTAGAGGACGCTCAGGACGATATGGGAGATTTCTCCGCAGAGAATACGCTTGTGTCCGACGATGAAATCGATAAGCTCATTTACGGCGCTTCGGGCGAGGCGAGTGCGGCAAACGATATGTCTTTCGATGACGAAATCGAAAAGCTTAAGAGCCAACTTAACAAATAAAAACACTTTGCGGTTTTGAGGCAGTTATGGATGAATTAAGCGCTATTTTAGCCGGATATATAAAAGAAGCAAATCTCGCGGCAAAGTCGGGAGATTATGAAAAAGCTCGCAAGAACGTTTTACGGGCTTCTATCGGGGTGCTCGAAGAAGCAAAGAAAAGCTTCGGCGCCAAGCGTGATAAGCTAATGGCTACATATAAGGATTTAACCGCAATGCTTGCCGATATTGACGGAAAAATAGCTTCTCATAACGGAAATAATGCTATAGACCAAAATTCATCCGAAAGTAAAGATAAAACAACCGACTTCGGGCAGAAATCTGATAATGAGTTTAAGAACAATGCCCAGGGCGGTAATTATCATAAAAAGCCGAATGATTCGTTAAGTCCGCAGTGGTTATCCGATTACATAGGACAGCCTCAGGCGGTTACTGCGGTAAAAGACCTTATAGGTGCGGCTCTACTGAAAAACACCGCCATGCCGCATATTATTTTATACGGTTCGCACGGACTCGGAAAGACTACGTTTTCGCGCATAATCGCCAATGAAATGCATGCGAATTTTATCGAAATCAACGTTTCCAAGATTACGCCGTCCGAGATGATTGCGGTTTTGAAAAAGCTGAAACCGCGCGACATAATATTTATCGATGAGATTCACACCTTGCCGCTTGTCGTAGCCGAATCGGTTTTGTATTCGGCAATGCAGGACGGAAAGGTCACGTACATGGAGGGTAAAGGCAAATTCGCTCGCAGCGAAGTGATAAATCTTCCGCCGTTTACGTTAATAGGTGCGACTACGGAAATCGGAAAGCTGGCCAAGCCTTTTATGCAGCGCGCCATTCAGGTTAGACTTGAGGAATATTCGGATGAGGTTCTCGGCGGAATAATAACAAACTCATTTTATAAAATGGGTGTTAAGATTTCGGGCGAGAACGGTTTGTATATTGCACGCCGTTGCCGCAATAACCCCAGAATTGCCAATAGTATGGTTAAGCGAATTACCGATAAAGCTATCGTGCGTTTTGCGGCCCAGAACAATATCAGCGGCTCGGGCAGTATGGCTACAGTCGACGCTATCAGAAAACTCAATATCGAAGTAGCAAAGAACGTTATCGACGATTTTTT
>CAZBTB010000213.1:0-3334 GCA_964494605.1 uncultured Lachnospiraceae bacterium | reverse complement strand
GCTGTCCATGCTGATCTTGGGTATTAGACTCGCCGACATGAAGTTCAAAGAGCTGTTTACCGACGTTAAGGTATATTTCGTTTGCCTGATTAAACTGATAATCGCGCCGCTATTATGCTTCGCAATTATGTATCTTGTTAAGCTGATTTTCCCTGTGCTTGACTCGTCGGTGATAATCACCGCTTACATAATAATGGCTATGCCGTCGGCGTCAATGGCGCTCACTTTTACAGAAATGTTCGACGGCGATCGCAAAACAGCCGTTAAAGTGACCGTATTAACCACGCTGTTGAGTGTAATTACCATACCGCTCTTAATGCTAATGTGCGTTTTTGTGTGAAATAATAAAGTATAAAAAGACATATTTTTCGGTATAAACAGCTATTGCATTTTCAATTATTCTATATTATAATTTAAACCATTATTAAGTAGAGAGGATATTATAATGAATTTACCGGATATTTTTACGTTTTTCGATGGATCTAAGGCGGAAAACCAGGAGACTTGGGCAAAGCGCAGAGAAGAGCTCAAGGCTTGGTTTACGCAAAACGTTTATGGAGTTTTTCCCGAAAATGCCGATAAGGGTTTTAGCTATGAGGTAATAAAGGACGAAACCAACGCCCGCGCGCGAATAAAAACGGTAAACGCAACCAAAAACGGCGTAACGGCGTATTTTAAGCTGTATTTGCCCAAGACGAAGAAAAAACCGCCCGTAATCGTTTATCCCGTACTCAGGGCTTACGAGGATTGGAACGAAACGGACGTGGACGATTTTGTCGACGAGCCGAGTAAATCCGCCCTGCCTATAGGACGTATTCTCGACCGCGGCTATGCACTTGCGACGTATAAGGTGACCGCTGTTGCTCCCGACGATTGTGGCGGAGAGGACCAAGGCTTTTGTAAAGCTTTAATCGAAAACAAAACGCCTTCGTCCGCGCGCGTAATTGCGGCGTGGAGCTTTTTCGCAAAGCGTATTGCGGATTTTTTGGAAAAAGACAACAGTGTGGATATGGATAGGTTGGGTATTGCGGGACATTCGCGAGGCGGAAAAACCGCACTGCTTACCGCCGCCACTGACGAACGTTTCAAATTCGTTTACGTAAACAATTCGGGGTGCACCGGTGCGGCGATAGCGCGCGGCAACACGGGCGAATCGATTACCCAAATAAACAAGGGCTTTCCGCATTGGTTTACCGACGTGTACAAAGCTTTTAACGACCGCGAAGAGTGTATGCCCGTCGACTTTCACGAACTGACCGCGCTCGTCGCACCGAGACTCTTGTACGTTACAAGCTCGTCCGACGACGCTTGGGCATGTCCCGAAAACGAGTTCGAGTCGGCGCGACTTGCGGGCGAAGTATACAAGCGCATTTACGGCATAGACGGGCTTATCGCCGACGAGAAGCCGACGCTCGATAAGGCGTACCACGACGGAAACGTCGCTTACCACATAAAGACGGGTATCCATTCGTTTGATTGCTCCGATTGGGCGAAATGCTTGGATTTCCTGGACAAAAAAGGTTGGAACAAATAGCAGTATTAAGAACAATTTTCCGCCGCCGCGAGGTAGCGGAAATATTTTTTTAAAACCCCCCTGTAAACCGTTGACAAAATTCGCAATAATCGGTATAATTTTATCGATATATTGAGAGGAGGAGCGAGCGAAGTGAAAGAAAAAATCGAAATTTCAAAAGCGGCACTTCAGCGAATGCCCGGTTATCTCATGTATCTACGTAACCGCAAAGCCGAAGGAGTGGAATTTATTTCTTCCACAGTTATGGCAGAGGATCTGAAGCAAAATCCCGTGCAGGTAAGAAAGGACCTTGCGTTGGTAGCGTTAAATCCCGGTAAACCCAAGCTGGGCTTTAACGTAAACGAGCTTATTTCGGACATAAGCGATTTCCTCGGCTACAACAACACTAGCGAGGCGGTCGTGGTGGGAGTCGGGCAGCTCGGCAGGACTTTGTTATCGTTCGGCGGATTCGAGCAATACGGCTTGAATATAGTTGCCGGCTTTGACTTAAATCCGAACGTAGCGGGTTCGACGGTCAACGGGAAAAAGGTTTTTTCGGTGGATAAGTTTACAGAGCTTACGCGCCGCATGAACATTCTTATCGGAATAATAACCGTTCCCAAAGATCAGGCGCAGATCGTGTGCGACATGATGGTTTCGGCGGGCATAAAAGCTATCTGGAATTTCGCGCCCGCGCACCTGACAGTTCCCGGCGGAATAATAATTAAGAACGAGGATTTGGCTGCGTCGCTTGCGTTACTTAGTAAAGAGCTGGAGTCAAACCTTAAGGTTTAGGTTATAACCTCGGGTTTCGCAAGGCGAAATCGGGTCATAATATGATATGGTATAAAATTTTCCCAAAGGAGATGCAATAATGCAAACAGAGGAGCTTAAAACAGAAGTCGGGCTTGTCGACAGCGTCGAAGCGTTGACGAAAAAAGTCGCCGAGGTTCGCGCCGCTATCGAGGAGTTCTCGCATTTTACCCAGGAACAAGTCGATAAGATTTTTTTGGCGGCGGCAACGGCGGCAAACAAAGAGCGCATCGCTCTTGCCAAAATGGCTGTCGAAGAGACGGGCATGGGTATAGTCGAAGATAAGGTTATCAAAAACCACTACGCTTCCGAGTATATCTACAACGCTTACCGCAACACCAAGACTTGCGGCGTTATCGAAGAGGACAAAGCGTTCGGTATTCAAAAGCTTGCCGAGCCTATCGGTCTTGTGGCGGCGGTTATTCCCACCACCAATCCGACGTCGACCGCGATATTCAAAACGCTTATTTCGTTAAAGACGCGCAACGGCATTATTATCAGTCCGCACCCCAGAGCCAAAAAGTCCACCATTACGGCGGCTAAAGTGGTTCTCGACGCGGCTGTCAAAGCGGGCGCACCGAAAAATATCATCGGCTGGATAGACGTTCCTTCGCTCGAGCTTACAAACGAAATCATGAAGAGCGCGGATATTATTCTCGCGACGGGCGGTCCCGGCATGGTTCACGCCGCTTATTCGTCCGGTAAACCCGCACTCGGCGTGGGAGCCGGCAACACTCCCGCAATTATCGACGAGAGCGCTAACGTTGTTTTGGCTGTTAACTCGATTATTCACTCCAAAACGTTTGATAACGGCATGATTTGCGCATCAGAGCAGTCGGTTATCGTCGACGAAAAACTCTATGCGAAAGTCAAGAAAGAGTTTAAGGACCGCGGCTGCTACTTCCTTAACCCCGAAGAGACCGAGAAGGTCAGAAAGACCATTATCGTCAACGGCGCGCTAAACGCTAAAATAGTCGGACAAAAAGCGCACAGAATCGCCGAGATTGC
>CAZBTB010000212.1:0-3337 GCA_964494605.1 uncultured Lachnospiraceae bacterium | reverse complement strand
CTACATACTGCCGCTTAAGGGCGTTCTCGGAATGCACTGCTCGGCTAACATGGCTACCGACGGCAGCGGCGACACCGCACTGTTCTTCGGCCTTTCCGGTACAGGTAAAACCACGCTTTCCGCAGATCCCAACCGCGGACTTATCGGCGACGACGAGCACGGCTGGTCGGATAAGGGCATCTTCAATATCGAGGGCGGCTGCTACGCTAAGTGCATCGACTTAAGTCCCGAGAAAGAGCCCGAGATTTACGGTGCGATCCGTCACGGCGCAGTTGTCGAGAACGTTATCGTCAATCCCGAAACGAGAGTTCCCGATTACGCCGACAACAGCCTGACCGAAAACACCCGTGTTTCTTATCCCGTCGACTTTATCGACAACGCGGTTATTCCGTCGGTTGGCGGTCATCCCAAGACCATTATATTCCTGACTGCCGACGCTTACGGCGTTCTTCCTCCCGTTTCCAAGCTCACAAAAGAGCAGGCTATGTACTACTTCGTTTCGGGCTACACCTCCAAGGTTGCAGGCACCGAGCGCGGAATTACCGATCCCGTTTCCACTTTCTCGACCTGCTTCGGTTCGCCCTTCCTTCCGTTAAAGTCCAGCGTTTACGCAGAGCTTTTGGGCGAGAAGATCGAAAAGCACGGTTCTAACGTTTACCTTGTCAACACCGGCTGGACGGGCACGGGCAAGAGAATGAGCCTTAAGGCGACCCGCGCAATGGTTACCGCGGCGCTCAACGGCAGCCTCGCAGAAGTCGAGTACGTTACCGAGCCTTACTTCGGTCTTGCAGTTCCTCAGTCTTGCCCCGGCGTAGAGAGCGAAATCCTCGATCCCGTCAACAGCTGGAGCGACAAAAAGGCTTACGATAAAAAGGCGAAAGACCTTGCCAAGAAGTTTGTCGAAAACTTCAAGAAGTACGAGCATATGCCCGCCGAAATCGTTAACGCAGGCCCCAAGGCGTAATAATGGGCAAAAAAACATTTAAAACGGCGGTTACGGTCGTGTTTGCGATTTGTGTGTTAAACATGATAACCGCAACCGCTTCGCTTGCCTTCGACGCGTATTTATCGAAAACAGTTCTGCTTTTTAGCAATACAGTGGGAGAAAAAGCAATTTCTTATATGAGCAACGCTGCGATTGCACTTGTGTGTTTGCTCGTGCCTACGCTCGTTTGTTTTATTTTCTCTTTCTTTACCGACCAAAAAATGGTATTCTATATTGCAAGTGCGGTGATGGCGCTGTTTGTCGCGGCAACTTGCATGGGGTTTTTATTCGACCTGCGCACACTCGCGGTAAAAGAATTCGATATGACGAATTTCGCGGCGTGTACGGAGTTCTTTACAAGCCTTGTTGCACTAGCGGTTACGAGTCTTATTCCGTGTGCGTGCTTTACGGTAAACGCCGTTAATCTGTTTAAGCACCCTAAAGAGCAATCCAAGGAGGCGCAAAATGAAGAAGCTTAAATGCGTTCTGATTTCTTTGCTCGCCTGTATGAGTTGCTTTCTCTTGGCTTCGTGCGGTCAGCCGACTTATGACGAGAACAGCGTTACTTGTAAAGTAACAATTCAAAGTTATTTCAGCGAACCCATTTTAGCCAGCGGCTCGTTTAAGGTGAATTTGCCAACCGAAGGTAAATATAAAGTAACTTGCTATATTACGGTTTACGACAGTTCGAACAAAGTAGTAGGTTACGGACTTTTTACAGATAACATATCCGGTTTGGGAGAAAAAAGCGTTGATGTGTCCAAGAGGTTCGATATTACATCGGGCATCAACGCAAAGGATACCTTTACGGCAAAAATTTCACAAATCGATATCGTGAAAGAAGAAGAGGAAGACGAATATAAAAATTTCGCGATCGTGTTCGGACTAATCGGCGGATTGATTCTGATTGCCGCAATCGTATTCTTCGTCATGAGCAAGTTAAAAGAGAAGCAGTAAGCTATCTTCGATAGTTAAGACAAATAAAAAGCCGTGAGATATTCTCACGGCTTTTTTGTAGATAATGTGGAAATATGACTCACTTTGGCTAAAAACAATTCGCAGGATTGTTTTTACGGCACTGTCGTGCCGTTGCTTCTTTAAGCAGTGGAGATTCCTCGTCGCAAGGTAAGCCTTGCTAACTCGGAATGACACAAAAACCAAACGTCTCGGGTAGATACTAAGCTTAGTATTCATCAGCGGCGTTTTTATTTTATTGTCATTTCGAGCGAGAGACGAGTGTAACGAGTCTCGACGAGAAATCTCCACCTTTTTACTGTTATTACAAAAACGCTCCGTAATATACGAAGCGTTTTTGGTTTTACGACATTTTTATCTTGCGGATATCACCGAAGTCGAATTCGCGCGTGTAGCAAAGCTTTTTATCGAACAGGCGGCTTGCAATGCGTTCGCCGTAGCGTACGCCTATTTCGTCAATGCTGAGGTTTGACGTAATAAACGTAGTAAGACCGCGCAACTGACGTTCGTTGATTACGTGATACAGATACTCGCAGGTTACGTTTTTAAGCATGCTTTCGGTGCCGAGGTCGTCGATAATGAGTACGTCGGTATCGAGTAGAGGTGTGAGGTGTTCGGTTCTGTCCTCGTTAAAGCCCGTGTGGTATTTTAGCGCGCGGTTCACGAACGAAAACGCCGTGATATAAACCACCGTTCTGCCTAATAACTGACATTCGCCCGCAAAGCAGGACGCCATAAAGGTTTTGCCCGTGCCTGTCTTACCGATGAGATTGATATTCTTTTTCTTTGCCGTTACGCCCTTTTCGGCGATAGTGTACAGCTCGCTCGCCGTTTGACCGATAAGCCTTGCGCAGTCGGAAGTAAACAGTGACAGGTTAAGCTCGTTAAAAGAGCGGAGCGGAAGCTCGATATTGTCCGAGCGCGTTGCGACAGCCAAGGTGCGAACACACTTGCAAAGCTGACCGTTGACTCGACCCGTGTCGCCGCAAAGTGAGCAGTGGGGCGGAGGATTGAGCTTGTCCTTTACTCCCAGCTTTTCGATAATCCCGTCGCGGATTCGGCGTAAGTCTTTGACTTTATCGGTGTCGGTACTGCCGTGAACCTCGTCTAGCTCAGCGGCGCGAAGGTTAAGCTCGGCTTCGCGGAATTCGGGGTCGGACTTTAACATGTGCTTAAAGAATGAGTCCGCTTCCGCCAAATCGTCGCGCCTGCGATTTACTATGTAATTGATTGCTTTACGGTAATCCATTATAAATCCTCGTACTTAAGACTGTCGAACATCGCGTTGAGCTGTTCTGCGGTGTACGTCTTGTTTATTTCGGTTTTCTTTTCCGTCTTTTGCTCGGCGGTATTGGGCTTATAGGCTTTTGCCTTGTC
>CAZBTB010000211.1:0-3358 GCA_964494605.1 uncultured Lachnospiraceae bacterium | reverse complement strand
CCGCCGCCGCGGTCGTACACGTCTAAAACAGCTTTCATGGCGTTAAGACCGTCGTCGCCCGCCACGCTCGAGGGTGAAAGCATTACGTCGAGACAGAACGACTCGGTAAACAGTGTGGGGGTGAGTTTGAGCGCGGACGAAACCAAAGCGGTTACGCCCTCTCTGTCCGCTCCCGGCGAGGGCGAGCCGTTTTTGCTCATCTCTTCGCCGGCACATCTACCGTCGGGCGTCGCGCCCGTTTTCTGAGCCTGCCACACAAACTGCATTGCCGTATGCATTATGGGCTTGTAAACTCCGCCGCGGGCATTTGGCTTGTTGCCCACCCTCATAGCAAAATACCCGGCGAGCATTTCGGCAAACTCATCGGCTTCGGGGTTGCCGTTTCCGTATTTCAGCTTACAACTCTTCGCCTTAAGCCGCAAGCTCTCGTAGCCCGCCCAATCGGCTTTTAAAGCCGCGTTAAGCTCCTCTATCGTCGTTACTTTTTTATCGAAAACCAAATCCTTGACGGCTAGCAGCGAATCCACAGCGCTTGCAAATCCGCAGCAAAGAACGGAGGAGTTATTGTACTTAACGCCGCTTTGATATGCGTCCGCTCCGCGCTCGAGGCTGTGTTCTATCGTTGCCGAGTACATGGACGAAGGGTTGATGTAAGAAAAGTACTTTTCGAACTCGTCGGCTAAACGAACCGATTCGTCTATTAAATAATTCAGCTGAGCTATGTACGCGCCGTAGAAATCGTCAAAGCTCTTAAAGTTATTTACGTCGCCCGTTTTTATGCCGACCTGCCGTTGCGTCCTATTGTCGTATCCGTCCGAAAACACGAATTCAACCGCTTTTAACACATTGACGTACGCACTTGCCGCCGAAACCTCGTTGCCCTTTACGCCCGTTTCGTAACAGCCGCGGATATCGAAGTCGCGCGCCTCTTCGTAACTCACGCCGTAGCTCATGATAGCCTTTATCATGCCCTTTTCGGAAACGAATACGTAGCTGCCTGAGTTTTTGCGCACGTCCGTCAGTATCATATTCAGAAAATCAAGCGGAATGTTGTCGTTGTACTTTATCTGGATTTTCGGGTTGTAAATGCCAAGCTCCGAGTACACCGAAATTATATCGTAGCTTAAATCGCAGATTTTTGTCTTGCCGTCCGCGTCAGTACCGCCGAGATAAAACGGCTGTCCCCAATAGTTGCCGATAGCCGACCACTGCATCATAAAGTACGCCAAAAGCTCCTTGATTTCGTCGCGAGTAAAGTTGCCCGCTTTCAAGTCGTTTTCGTAAAACGGTCTTAACGTATAGTCCAAGCCGTTTCCGAGCGACCTGACCTGATAGTGATCCACCGACTCGGATATCATAAAGTACAGGTACACTAGCATCATAGCCTCGTAAATATCGCCGGGCGCGCCGTTGGCTAAGCTACTCAAGCATTTATAAATTCTCTTCGCTTTGCCGGATTTTTTGGCTTTCGCGCATTCGGCTAGTCGTCCGACAAACCTTATGATCGCCTCATACTCTATCTCTATACCGTCGAAATACGCTTTTTGACTATCGCTCAGTCCGCCCTTACTCAGCTTATCGCGGTATGTATTCGCCCTTGACAAAAGCCCGACGAACCCGAGCTTCATAAGCGCGTCCCAATCGGGTACGACGTGGTCGAAGTCGGGCCACTGCGCCACCGCACCCGAGCTATCGAACAGTATCTGCGTTGCCTTGACCGAATGCGGCAAAAGCTTACCGAAAACTTCGTCGTTCCACTTGTCCACCGTCGTTGCTCTTAATTCCCTGTTCCAGGTGTACATGAGCGGAAAATAATCGTGCTCGTTTATATCTATCCGCATATTATCGAGCACGTACTCCACCGCCCGTGCCTTCTGCACCTCGTGCGAGCAGTCCTTGTACTTTTCGGCAAGAACGAGTAACCCCGCCTTTATGTCCTCGGTACAAAGTCCCGTGCTCTCGTCGGCGTCCCAACCGTTGTACGCCATACGCTGATACGGGTTAAAAGGCGCGTTCGTGTCGTGGTACTTATTTTCTATAAATTCTCTGTCGATTAAAAATTCTTCTGTCATGCCATTATACCTCACGGAAATATAATAAATCTTTTAAGCATAAAAAGGCATAACACATTCAATCCATTTGACAATTTCGACACAAAATTATATTATTTGATTATGAATCGGATTTTAGAAAACATAACGGTAAACAAGATTGTTTTGGCGATGTATGTCTTACCCGGCACGGGTGCACGCGTACACAATAACCGACCGAGTCACGGATTAGCCTTCGTAGTCGACGGCAAAGTCGATTACGTATTTGACAAAACCCGCACTCTACCCACCGGTGC
This sequence comes from uncultured Lachnospiraceae bacterium, assembly GCA_964494605.1. Lineage (GTDB taxonomy): Bacteria > Bacillota > Clostridia > Christensenellales > Pumilibacteraceae > UBA10677. The sequence continues at coordinate 1,011 of CAZBTB010000211.1, read as the reverse complement.
GGGTACGCTCATATACCTACCGAAGTACAGCAATTACGAGGTTTTCGGAAGCTACAGTCACGGCGTTTACGCGATAAATTTCGACACCGCCGAGGATTTTGTCGCCCCGCCATTTACGCATAAATTCACCAATCCCGACGAAATAAAAAAACTTTACCGCCAAGCGATAAAGTCGTTTTTAAGCCGCGACAAAAGCAGCGACTACACAATTAAAAGCATAATTTACAAAATCCTGTCTACCGTAATATACGAGAACGAAAACCGCGTTTCGGGCTCGGTCAAGGATAAGATTGCACCCGCCGTCGGATATATTAAGGAAAACTACGCTGATAAGCAAATTTATATTACGCACTTAGCCAATCTCTGCAATATGTCCGAAACCTATTTCCGCCGCATTTTCTTAAAAGCCTACGGCATGTCGCCGCTCGAGTATATCTTAAACTTAAAATACGGTTATGCCGCCGAGCTACTCAAGTCGGGCGAATACTCCGTTCACGAGGTCGCGCTACTGACGGGTTTCCCCGACGACAGCTCGTTTTCGCGCTTTTTCAAAAAGATGTCGGGAGTTCCGCCCACCAAGGCGTAGTTATTTGGTGTAGGTAAAAGTTATTTGCTTGAGTAAATTGCCCTCGTAGCCCATAGATTTGGTAAAAACCTTTTTTGCGTACTTCTTGAGCTTTTTGGGCATGGTTACTTTTCTTAAGGCGAAGCAGTCGTTAAATACGTATTTGTCTATTGCAATAACGCTTTTGGGGATTACCAAGCTGACTAAATTAGTTCTGCAGCTACTAAACGCCCCCGTGCCTATATGGGTGACGCCGTCGGGAATAACTACTTCTCCGCCGCGTCCGTAATAATCGACAAGTACAGTTCCTTCGATTTTGAATTCACGATACTCGCTGAGCGGCTTTTGGGGCTTTTCGATAAAACCCATATCCTGCATTTCGTCGAGAATACCAAGGGTCTCGCAGCCGATTATCTGGATCTTGATTGGACTCCAACCCCAGTGCT